>JBDLIB010000135.1:0-8262 GCA_039715085.1 Bacteroidota bacterium
AAAAAAAACTATTTTTGTTAGCACAAAAAACTTAACTATAAAATTTAAACAAGTGAAATTTAAACTATTACTTCTTACGATTGTTTTGAGCATTATTAGCTGTAAAACAGAACAAAGTACAAAAAAAGAGGAAGCACCTAAAAAGGAAGATGCTGCATCGGGAGCTACCAGGGTTACAGATGTGATCCATTATCCGCAGGAAAAACATATAACGAATATTAAACAATTAACTTTTGGTGGTGATAATGCCGAAGCTTACTGGAGTTTTGATGGTGAAGAATTAGTTTTCCAGGCAACGAATCCTAAATGGAACTTAGGGTGTGATCAGATTTTTGTTATGAATGCCGATACTCCTTTAAAAGAAGATGAAATTCCTCAAATGGTGAGTACAGGTTTAGGCCGTACAACCTGTAGTTACTTCTTACCGGGTGATTCGACTATCATTTATTCATCTACTCATTTGGGTGACAAAGCTTGTCCGCCTGTGCCTAAAAAAGAAGATCACGGAGGTAAATATGTCTGGCCAGTTTATCCGACTTTTGATATTTTTGTTGCTGATATTAAAGGAAATCAGCTAAAACAATTAACTTTCAGAGATGGTTATGATGCAGAACCTACTGTTTCTCCAAAAGGAGATAAGATAGTATTTACTTCAACACGTACAGGTGATCTGGAGTTATTTACAATGAATATTGACGGTAGTGATGTAAAACAAGTAACTCATGAATTAGGTTATGATGGTGGTGCATTCTTTTCACCTGACGGTACGAAATTGATCTTCCGATCTTCTCGTCCAAAAACCGAAAAAGAGATTAAAGAATACAAGGATCTTTTAGCGCGAGGTTTGGTAATGCCAACAAATATGGAATTGTATGTTTGTAATGTAGATGGAAGTGATTTGAAAAAGATAACCGATCTTGGTAGTGCCAACTGGGCACCGTTTTTCCACCCTGGCGGAGAGAAAGTTTTATTTTCAACAAACCACCATTCAGAACATAATGCAAGTTTTAACTTATTTATGGTAAATCTGGATGGAACAGGTTTAGAGCAGGTAACTTTTGATGGTGTATTTGATGCATTTCCGATGTTCTCACCTGACGGAAAAAAACTCATTTTTTCATCAAACAGAAATAATGGTGGAACCTCTGATACCAATTTGTTTGTTGCAGATTGGGTAGAGTAAAGTGGGGAGTGAGGTTTAGGAAGACAGAAGAATTTATATGATTTGGATAAACTGTTTTAAGACTTAGGTCTGAATAGTTACTATATTTAGTAAAAAAACAAATGGTAAAGATTTAACGCTTTACCATTTGTTTTTTATTATTTTTGCAAATCCTTAATGGTAGAGCTGATATTTAATAACTTTATTCAGACCGTTAGGCTTTTACATAAAATTGAAGATGAAGAACATACGTAATTTTTGCATAATTGCACATATTGACCATGGTAAGAGTACTTTGGCAGACAGGCTTTTGGAATTCACAAACACAATCACTGATCGTGAAAAACAAGACCAGTTGCTCGATAATATGGATCTGGAACGCGAACGGGGTATTACTATAAAAAGTCATGCTGTTCAGATGGATTATGAGCATAACGGAGAGAAATATGTTTTTAATCTGATCGATACACCGGGCCATGTAGATTTTTCCTACGAAGTTTCCCGGTCAATTGCAGCTTGTGAAGGCGCACTATTAATCGTTGATGCGGCTCAAAGTATTCAGGCACAGACTATTTCAAATTTATATTTAGCCCTGGACAATGATCTGGAAATAATTCCGGTTTTGAATAAAGTGGACCTGCCCAGTGCAAACCCCGAAGAAGTAACCGATGATATTGTTGACCTTTTAGGTTGTGACCCCGAAGAAGTGATTCACGCAAGTGGAAAGACCGGTTTTGGTGTGGAAAATATCTTAGAAGCAATTATAGAAAGGATTCCTGCTCCTGAAGGTGATGTAGATGAACCCTTGCAAGCTTTGATCTTTGATTCTGTATATAACTCTTATCGCGGAGTAGAAACTTATTTTAGAGTTATTAATGGAGAGATCAAAAAAGGACAACCGATCAAATTTGTTGCTACAGATAAAGAATATTATGCAGATGAGGTTGGGACTTTAAAATTGAAACAAGAGCCTAAAAAGAGTATCAAGGCAGGAGATGTGGGATATTTAATTACCGGAATAAAAGCTGCAAGCGAAGTAAAAGTAGGTGATACCATTACAGATGCTGCTAATCCAACTAAAAATATAATTGAAGGTTTTGAAGATGTAAAGCCTATGGTTTTTGCCGGAATTTACCCTGTAGATACCGAAGATTATGAAGAGCTTAGATCATCGATGGAAAAATTACAATTGAATGATGCTTCTTTGGTTTTTCAACCGGAAAGTTCGGCAGCTTTAGGGTTTGGATTTAGATGTGGATTCTTAGGAATGTTACATTTAGAGATCATTCAGGAGAGATTAGAACGTGAGTTTGATATGACAGTGATCACCACTGTACCGAACGTATCTTATCATGCCTATGTCAATAAAAATCCTGATGAGATGATCCTGGTTAATAACCCTTCTGATCTTCCTGAACCTTCTACTTTAAATAGAGTAGAAGAGCCATTTATTAAGGCGAGTATCATTACGAAATCAGATTTTGTTGGCCCTGTAATGAGTTTGTGTATTGAAAAACGAGGTGAAATCACCAATCAGAATTATTTAACTACTGATAGGGTTGAGCTAAATTTTGATATGCCTTTATCGGAAATTGTATTTGATTTTTATGATCGATTAAAAACGGTTTCGAAAGGATATGCCTCTTTTGATTACCATCCAATCGGATTCAGAGCTTCCAAATTGGTTAGGGTTGATATCTTGTTAAATGCACAACCTGTGGATGCACTTTCTGCCTTGATCCATACCGATAATGCATATAATATTGGTAAGAAGATGTGCGAAAAATTAAGACAACTTATACCTCGCCAACAATTTGATATTCCTATTCAGGCTGCAATTGGAGCTAAAATCATCTCCCGTGAAACGGTTAAGGCATTGCGTAAAGATGTTACCGCTAAATGTTATGGTGGTGATATTTCGCGTAAGCGTAAACTGTTAGAAAAGCAGAAAAAAGGTAAAAAACGTATGCGCCAGGTAGGTAATGTTGAAATTCCTCAACAGGCATTTATGGCTGTTTTGAAGTTGAATGATTAGAATAAGATGGAAATATTTTGTGGAATTGTTTATTTGTGTAACTGTGTAATCGGTAATAATGTTTTTCACGATTAAACGATTCAACAAATAAACTTCTTTCCTTAAATAATATGTATTTCTCTAAGTAAAGTATCCAGACTATCTGCTGCATCAAAGCAAGAACTTACTTTGTTTACATCTTCACAATATCGTGAGTCAATTTTGTGGGCTTTACAGTCAATAGTATTCAGGTCAATTTTATTAAACTTTGAATCGAGTGATTTACATCTTTCAAATAAACCTTCTATTGTTTCATTTTCATGAGTTTCAAATCCGCGTTGGGATAGAAAGCCCTTTAAATAATTTACAATAGCATATTGCGAATTCTTACAAACCAAGTAGGAAACTACATCTTCTTCGGGTTTGAACAGTTCTTCATTTGCAATTTTTAATTGCTCTTTTGCCTCATTAAAATGGTTTGCTTCTTTCTCCTTCATAATTCCAATTTTTTGTTTGTTGTAAATTAGACACCAGTAGTAACAAAAAAAAATTCTGGGTGGAATAAAAGTTTAAAAAAACCTCGTAAAGTTTTGATGCCTTACGAGGTTTTGGATAAAAATTAGTTATAGATTTTTATATAACTCTAATCGTTCCCAATTTGTTTCAACATGTTCTTGAGCTTCTTCTATCAAGCCTTGAGCATATTCAGGGTTTTCCTTAACAACTCTGGTAAAACGAGCTTCATTGTACATGAAGTCTTCTAATTTACCAACCGGTTCTTTAGAGTCTAATTTAAACTTCTTACCTTTTGGTTTTGAAGGGTCAAATCTAAACAATGGCCAGTAACCTGTCTCAACAGCTTTTCCTTGTTGAGTTGCACCATGTTTTAAATCATAACCGTGTTCACCACATGGAGAATAAGCAATGATCAATGACGGTCCGGGATATTCAGCAGCTTCTTTAATAGCTCTTAAAGATTGTACATCTTTAGCACCCATTGCGATTTGCGCTACATAAACACTTCCGTAAGAAATAGCCTGCATAGCTAAGTTTTTCTTAGGAGTTTTCTTACCTGCGATAGCAAATTTAGCACTTGCTCCGATAGGTGTAGCTTTTGACATTTGTCCACCTGTGTTTGAATAAACCTCGGTATCCATTACCAAAATATTTACATTTTCGCCAGATCCCAACACGTGATCAACACCACCGTAGCCAATGTCATAAGCCCAACCGTCTCCACCAAATATCCATACAGATTTTTGGCGCAAGTATTCGGTTAACTGGCTTAATTTTTTAGCATCTTCGTTATTGTCGATTACTTTTAAAGTTTCTTTTAACTTATCGATATCGGCAAATTTCTGAGCTTTTTGTTTTTCGTCAGCTTCAGGGTTTTCAAGAATTGAATTTACCAATTCGCTACCTACTAATAATTCAATAGATTTTAATAGGTTAACTGCAATCTCTTGTTTTTTCTCAAGACCAAGGCGCATACCTAAACCAAACTCAGCATTATCTTCGAATAATGAATTAGCCCAGGCCGGACCTCTACCAAACTCATTAGTTTTATATGGAGTTGTTGGTAAGTTACCACCATAGATTGATGAACAACCTGTTGCGTTTGCAACCATCATACTGTCACCGTATAATTGTGTGATCAACTTGATATATGGAGTTTCTCCACAACCGGAACATGCTCCTGAGAATTCAAATAATGGCTCAAAGAATTGTGCACCTTTAACGTTAGTTGTGCTCAATTCAGTTCTGTCATAATTTGGAAGATCTACAAAGAAATCCCAGTTTTTGTTTTCAACAACATCAACTTCAGCTTTTTTGTGCATATTGATAGCTTTTAAGCCTTCAATTTCTTTGCTTTCAGCAGGACAAACTTCCACACAAAGATCACATCCTGTACAATCTTCAGGAGATACCTGAAGGATGTATACATCTTCTTTATCAAACGGACGACCTTTTGCAGATACAGTTTTTAAAGTTAATGGTGAATCTTGTAATTCATCTTTTGAAACAACTTTTGCTCTGATTGCTGCATGAGGACAAATTGCCACACACTTATTACACTGTGTACAAAGGTTTTCATCATCCCATACAGGTACATAATCAGCAATACCACTTTTTTCGTATTGAGTAGTTCCTGTTGGGAAAGTACCGTCTACAGGGAATGCACTTACAGGAAGTGAATCACCTTTACCTGCAAGGATAGTTTCCAATACATCAGTAACAAAACCTTTAGGCGCATTTACCATAGCAGGTTGCAAAGTCTTTTCGCTAGTTACTTGTTTTGGGTAATCTACTTTTTGTAGGTTCTCTAATGATTTATCTACAGCATTAAAGTTCATTTGTACAACCTTATCTCCTTTATGAGAGTAAGATTTCACAATTGCATCTTTAATTTTTTGAATTGCTTCGTCTTTTGGTAAGATACCTGAGATAGCAAAGAAACATGTTTGTAAAACGGTATTCGTTCTTTTACCAAGTTTTGCCTGGTCAGCAACTTTGGTAGCATCTACTACATAGAAGTTAATTTCTTTGTCTATGATACCTTGTTGTAGACCTTTTGGTAATTCATTCCAGATCTCATCTTTTGAGAAAGGTGAATTTAACAAGAAAGTACCACCGTGTTTTAAGTCGGCAACCATATCATAACTATTGATAAAGTTGAATTGGTGACTTGCAACAAAATCAGATTTATCAACTAGGTAAGAGGAATTTATTGGTTGAGGTCCAAAACGTAAATGTGAAACAGTTTGTGCACCCGCTTTTTTAGAGTCATAAACAAAGTACCCTTGTACATAATTATCGGTAGTTTCACCAATAATTTTAATCGAGTTTTTGTTTGCACCTACTGTACCATCAGATCCTAAACCGTAGAATTTACAGTTAATTGTTGATCTTTCAACAGCAAAATCATCATCAGCATCTATGCTTGTAAAAGTAACATCATCATTAATACCAACTGTAAAGTGATTTTTTGGTTCTTCTTTTGCTAATTCATCATAGATACCTTTTACCATTTTTGGAGTAAACTCTTTTGAAGACAATCCGTAACGACCGCCAACAATAGTAGGTATTTCTTTACCGCTTTCTACAAATGCACTTAATACATCCATATATAGAGGTTCACCAATAGCTCCAGGTTCTTTAGTTCTATCTAATACAGAAATTTTCTTCACTGTTTTAGGTAGTTTAGCTAACATGTCTTTAGCAGGGAACGGACGGTATAAACGAATAAATAATGCACCCACTTTTTCACCATCAGCAACCATTTTTTCTAAAGCTTCTCTTACAGGGCCCATTCCGGATCCCATGATAATAGTTACACGTTCTGCTTCCGGATGACCGATATAATCTGTCAATCCATATTTTCTTCCTGTTTGTTCGGCAAATTCATCCATTACATCTTGAACAATACCAGGTACTCTATCATAGTATTTATTTGCAGCTTCTCTAGCCTGGAAGAATACATCAGGATTTTGAGATGTACCTCTAATCACAGGATTATCAGGATCTAAAGAATTCTTTTTGTGTTCCATTATTTTATCTTCCGGCATCATCGCTTTAATGATTTCATCAGGAATCTCATCGATCTTAGAAATCTCATGAGATGTTCTGAATCCATCAAAAATGTTCATAAATGGAATTCTTGATCTTAAGGTTGCTACCTGAGAGATCAAAGCAAAGTCATGTGCTTCCTGTACATTTCCGCCAAATAACATTGCGAAACCTGTTTGACGGGCAGACATAACGTCACTGTGGTCACCAAAGATCGATAATGCATGTGTAGCAAGTGTACGAGCAGCAACATGAATAACTGAAGGTAATAATTCACCCGCAATTTTATACATGTTTGGGATCATCAATAGCAATCCTTGAGAAGCTGTAAACGTAGTAGTTAAGGCTCCTGTTTGTAATGCTCCGTGAACAGTACCGGCAGCTCCGGCTTCACTTTGCATTTCTACAATTCTTGGAACATTATTCCAAATGTTTTCCATGCCTTCTGCGCTAAAAGCGTCAACATGTTCTCCCATAGGTGACGCAGGAGTAATAGGGTAGATAGCACAAACTTCATTCGTTTTATGCGCTACTCTAGCTACTGCTTCATTTCCGTCACAGATTAGTTTAGAAAATTCTTTTTTCATCTTTTATCGTAATTTAACATTGCAAATAATCAAATTACCACTTTAAATATGCATTTATTGTGATATTTTGAATTGATTTAATTAAATAATTAAGGCTGCAAAAATAGTATGAAAGTGAGGTCTAAAGAATGATATAAATCAGTAAGAGAGATAAACTAACTAAATTTTAACAAATAAGTGCAGGTAAATGCATTCTATTTAAGTTTCACTGATGAATTCAGTGTTAAAAACAGCAGAAAAATGCTTTAATATTTTGGTTTTTACTTCTTCAATTGAAATTTTCTTACCAAGTTCGGTCTGTAAGGAAGTAACAGTCTTTCCTTTTATACCACAAGGAATGATATGATCAAAATATGCCAGATCTGTATTCACATTCAAAGCAAATCCGTGCATGGTAACCCATCTTGATGTCCTTACGCCCATAGCGCAGATCTTGCGGGCAAAAGGGGTTTCTACATCCAACCAAACTCCGGTCTCTCCTTCGCTTCTTTCTCCTTTTAAGCCATATTCAGCAATCACATTTATGATGGTTTCTTCAAGTTTTCGCATATATAGATGAATATCAGGAAAAAAATAATCTAAATTGATGATTGGGTAACCAACCACCTGCCCTGGCCCGTGGTAGGTTATATCACCACCACGATTGGATTTAACAAATGCTATTTCTCTCTCTTCCAGTTGTTTCTCGCTAAGCAGTAGATTGCTTAAATCTCCACTTTTCCCTAAAGTATATACGTGAGGATGTTCTGTAAATATAAAATAATTCGGAGTTGGATTATTTGTGTCATTTTTTCGATTATCCATTTTGATATCGATGATCTCTTCAAATAATTTTACCTGGTGATCCCAGGCTTTCCGGTAATCTTTTAATCCTAAGTCCTGTAAAAAAATCTTCTGCATTGTACAATGAGTTAATGATTCAATGATTTAAT
>JBDLIB010000136.1:0-8226 GCA_039715085.1 Bacteroidota bacterium
AGCGGAACAACAAACAATTTGGTTAAAATTGTGAGCCAGATTAAAAATGAAGAAAACTCGGGTGCAGTGTTGGAGGTTGAACAAATGCATATGAAGTATCTTAAAGTAATAGACGAATTATTTCACGAGAGAAATTATTTTGAGAGAGCAGAAACATTCTTGAAGAATATTTTTGGTCAATTACTTTCCTTGTCAAAGGAGAAGTATTCTATTAAAAATGAAAAGATAATTTTAGCCCAGGGCGAATTAATTTCTACGAATTTATTTCAATTATTCTTAGAACAGGAAAAAATTGAATCTACTTTGATTTCAGCCTTGTCATTTATGAAAACTGATTCTTATGATGAGCCGGATAAAGATTATATCGAGCAAAATATCCGAAAAGTATTATCCGAAAATAGTGGTACATCAAATTTTATAACACAAGGATATATTTGTAAAAACCCTAAAGGTGAAATTGACAACCTGCAGCGAGGGGGTAGTGACTATACTGCTTCTTTGATCGGTGAAGCAATAAAAGCTGAACAAATTCAAATTTATACGGATATAGATGGTATGCATAATAATGATCCCAGGTTTGTGGATCAAACCTTTTCGATTGATGAAATTTCTTTTGATGAGGCAGCTGAGCTGGCATATTTTGGTGCCAAGATTCTGCATCCGCAAAGTATTCTTCCTGCCAAAGAAAATAATATTCCGGTTTTGTTAAAAAATACTTTCAACCCGGAAGCAAACGGTACTTTGATAAAAAATTGTGAAAAACAAGGTTATGGTATCAGGGCAATAGCTGCAAAGGATAATATTACTGCAATAAAAATTAAATCCTACCGAATGTTAATGGCCTATGGATTTTTGAAAAAAATATTTGATGTTTTTGATAGAAATAAGACTGCAATCGATATGATCACCACTTCGGAAGTTGCTGTTTCATTAACCGTAGATAATACTGATTATCTGGATCTTATAATCGAAGAGCTAAGTGATTATGGCAATGTTGTAGTTGACTCCGATCTGAGTATTATTTGTATTGCAGGAAATATTTCTCAAAATAATAAAGGTATCACAGCTTCTATTTTCAATTCTTTAAAACATATTCCGATAAGAATGATCTCTTATGGGGGAAGTGATTTTAATCTGTCTTTTTTAGTGGAGACCTCTCATAAGATTACAGTTTTAAACCTGCTGAATGAAGGACTTTTTAAAGATGAAATGTTGCCCGAAAACGAATTTATAGAGACTGTTTAGAGTAATCTTGGAAAGTGAATCGTCCTGTTTTTTGTTTACACTTTTTGCTAATATTTATTTAAAATTGTCATGCAAGGTTCCGCAAAGATTTTCGCAAAGAAAACCACTTTATCAGACCTGTCTGAAATCAGGCAGTGAATGAGTTTTTAATCTCTCTATCTCTCCATCACTCTTCTCATCTCCAAATCAATTTCCTGCCATTAATTTCAAAAAATCTGAATAAACCTTACTTCCCTCATACAAAGCTTTTATTGGAATTTTCTCATTACTGTTGTGAATACCATTGATGATCTCACGGTCAATAATAACAGGAATAGTAGCGTAAGCAGGAATATTATGAACTCTAAAAGCCCAAAGATCATTTATATTTGGAAGCATAAGCGGTATTACTTCACTATCGTTAAAGTTCAATTTTATAGCTTTTTCAATATTTTTATAATAAATATTATTGGTTGTAGAGGGAGTTGTTCTAGGTATATTATCCACGATACTTATCCGGATAGAATCGTTTTTTAACCTTTTTCTTACTTTTCTTAGAAATTCTTTTTCATCGGTTTGGGGCAACAATCTGCAATCGAGGTATGCAGTAACAGAGTTTGGAATTTTATTATAGGCTGTATTATTCGAATTAAAATTTGTTAAGGTTACAGTATTGCTGAATAGAGCAAAGAGTTCGGGTTGTTTTCGAAGTTGTGGTATCAGGATAACTTTAAAAAAACCGGGATGTTTGAGTATAAATCTCTCAATTCCTTTTCTGTGAATTGCCAAATCTTTAAGGATATTCTTATTCAGATCGGTGAAATGCGCTTTTTGATTTTTATTTATCAAATGTTCCAAAGAATTAACCATTTCCTTATTGGCATAGCTTAATGGTGTTACACTACCATGGCCACTTGTAGGTACTTTCAGATTTAAGTTCAGCCAAAAAGTACGTTTATGAGCCACCGAAACACCAAAAATTTTATTTTGTATCTCTTCTTCAAGTAAAGTACTTAGCTCAGTTGGGCCTTCGCCAATCACAACAGCCGGGTTTAGCTTATCCAGGTGATTATTGATCACATATTTTATACCACCTTCACATTGTATTTCCTCACAGGAAACGGTTAGTAAAGTAATATTGTATTTACTGTTTTTGAAAGAATTATTTTGTGCAAATTGTAAAATACTTGCAAGTTGCATTACCGCAGCACCTTTATTGTCGAATGCGCCTCTGCCGTACACATGCCTATCTTCAATTTCACCCGAAAATGGTTTGAATTTTCCGTGATCACTCTCTGGAACAACATCGATATGGTTCAGTAAGATTATGTTTGGTTTATTATCAGAAAGGGGGAAAATTGAAGCTGTAAAATTGTAATTGCCATTTTCATTACCGAATTCAGTAATTATCAGGTCATTTTCTTTACAAACCGATTTGAAGAAATCGCCTGCTTCTTTTTCGTTTCCGCTAACAGAAGGAATTTGAATGTATTGCTGTAATAGATTCTCCAAGGATGTATGTTCACCGTCCACTTTTAATACTGCATTATTTTGAGCAGAAATGATACTTTGAAAAAACAGAAACAGGATGATAATCTTTCTCATTGCGGATTTATAATTTTTAGCAATATATAAAATAATAAATGTATTAAATATATAATTTTTCAGATATTTGCATAACAAAATAATCTATAAATTAAAACTACTAATGAAGCCAAGTATTCCCAAAGGTACCAGAGATTTCTCACCAGTTGAGGTTGCCAAAAGAAAATACATTTTTGATACTATTCAAAAGGTTTTTGAAACTTATGCATTTCAACCGATTGAAACACCTTCTTTTGAAAATTCAAGTACTTTGATGGGAAAATATGGTGAAGAAGGGGATAGATTGATATTTAAAATATTGAATTCTGGCGATTATTTAAAAAAGGTAGATGCGGGTTTATTAGAAGATAAGAATACACAAAAAGTAACTGGTAAAATTTCGGAAAAAGCACTTCGCTATGACCTTACGGTTCCTTTTGCAAGGTATGTAGTACAGCATCAGAATGATATTACATTTCCGTTTAAACGTTACCAGATGCAACCGGTTTGGAGAGCAGATCGTCCGCAAAAAGGAAGGTTCAGGGAATTCTATCAATGTGATGCAGATGTTGTTGGAAGCAAAAGCCTTTGGCAGGAAGTAGAATTTGTACAGTTATATGATAATGTTTTTACCGAACTAGGTTTAACTGAAACTGTAATTAAGATCAACAACCGTAAGATCTTATCAGGAATTGCAGAGATTATCGATGCAAAAGATAAATTAATTGATTTTACGGTAGCACTTGATAAGCTGGATAAGATTGGTGTAGAGGGAGTTGCAAAGGAAATGCTGGGCAAAGGAATTTCTGGGGAAGCTATTGAAAAAGTAAAACCACTTTTTGATTTTACCGGGTCAAATCAGGAAAAGATCACAAAATTAAGATCTATGCTTACCGATTCTGAGGAAGGAATGCAGGGGGTTGAAGAATTGGAATTTGTAACAGATAATATTGAAAGTTTAGGATTAAAAACTTCTGAACTGGAGATCGATGTTACTTTGGCACGGGGATTGAACTACTATACCGGAGCAATTTTTGAAGTAAAAGCCAAAAATGTACAAATAGGTTCGATAGGTGGAGGTGGACGTTACGATGACCTTACCGGGATATTTGGACTTAAAAATATGAGTGGTATAGGTATTTCATTCGGTTTAGACCGGATTTATCTGGTGCTTGAAGAGTTAGATCTGTTTAAACAGGTAGAACTGCCAAAACCAAAAGTAGTATTTGTGAATTTTGGAGAAAAGGAAGCTCTCTATTGTATGAAGGCAATTAAAGAACTCCGCGAAAGCGGTATAAAGTCTGAGCTTTATCCTGATACAGCAAAACTAAAGAAACAGATGAATTATGCTAATAAGCGCGAGATACCATTTGTGGTATTGGTTGGGGAAAAAGAAGTACAGGAAAATATGTTTACTTTAAAAAATATGCAAACCGGTGAACAGGCCGTATGTAATTTTAGTGACTTAAAACGTCTATTAACTAATAAGTAACAAATTTATTGATAACAAAGTTGTATTTTTGCAGCATAAAATCTTTGCATTATGTTTGAAAGTAGTGACGCAAAATTTAGAGAAATGATCGAAGAAATTGGTGATAACCATATTTCTACTTCAGCAGAAACACCAATGCGTGAGAATGCATTTGAAATGTCAGATGAAGAAAAGATCGAATCAATCCAGAAAAATGTAGCTGAGATCTTACATACTTTAGGTATGGATCTAACCGATGATAGTCTTAGAGGTACCCCTTTAAGAGTAGCGAAAATGTATGTAAAAGAAGTTTTTGACGGTTTACATCCAGATAAGAGACCAAAGCTTTCTACGTTTGATAACAATTATAATTATGGTGAAATGCTAGTAGAAAAAAACATTACTGTTTATTCTACCTGTGAACATCATTTATTGCCGATAGTTGGTAGAGCTCATGTTGCTTATATATCGAGTGGTAAGGTAATTGGCTTGTCTAAAATGAACAGAATTGTTGATTATTTTGCAAAAAGGCCACAGGTACAGGAACGCCTGACTATGCAAGTAGTGCAAGCTTTACAAGAGGCGCTTGGAACGAAAGATGTAGCTTGTGTGATTGATGCAAAACACCTTTGTGTAAATTCAAGAGGAATAAGAGATATTGCCAGTAGTACGGTTACCGCCGAATACGGAGGTAAATTCAAAAAGCATGATAATTTGAAACGAGAATTTCTGGATTATATTAAACTGGAAACGGATTTCGAATAAAGGAATATAAAATATAATGGTAAAAGGCGCTGATTAAGCGCCTTTTATGTTTGAATACTTCTTCACTATACAAGGAACAATTAGAGTAGCCAAAAGACTATTTAGTTAAAATATTGTTAATTAATATACTGAAGTTTGTTAGGTAAATCATTGTTATTTAGTTTGTTGTGTTATATGTAACTCTGTATAAACTAAATAAAATTGAAATTTTAACGTTATTAATATGGCTAACGTAATAAAAGTTGAATAAGTTACTGTTACATTAGTTAGATTTGTGACAGAAAATAATATGAATAAACCTCCTGAGAGGTTAAGAATGAAAAGCTATAAAGAGATCTCAATTCTTTTTATAGTTTTTTGATGAAATAAATAAAAAATGATTTTTAGAAATAGTAAAATATTCAGAAATTTCCTTTTACTCAGTTTTCTGTTTTTTAATAGTTTCGGAGTTTCTACCTCAACAAGAGAGGATACTTCTCAAGAGATTTATAAAAATAAAACAACAGAGGAACCTGTTATTAAAAAATATCCGTCTTCCTTAACAGAGAATGTTTCTAAAAAATTAGACTCACTTTTCCAACGAATTCACAAACGACATGATTTTCACGGAAGTGTTTTAGTTGCAAAAAATGGCAAATTGGTCTTTGAGAATGAGTACGGAACCGCAGATTTTAATAAAAAGACAAAACTTAACGAGAATTCAGTTTTTCAATTGGCATCTGTCAGTAAACAATTTACAGCAGCTGCAATTTTAATTCTTTATGAAAGAGGTTTGTTAGGAATTGAAGATAATGTAAATAAGTACTTTCCGGATTTTCCTTATGAAGATATCACAATAAGACAATTATTAAATCACACTTCAGGTTTACCAAAATATTTTTGGCTTGCAGAACATAAATGGGATAAAGAAAAAGCTCCTGTAAATTCAGAGATGATCGATATGGTTTCAGAACATAATCTTCCTTTATTTTTTAAATCGGGCTCCAGGTTTGATTATTCAAATACAGGTTATTTTGTACTTGCATCTATCGTTGAAAAGGTTTCCGGGATGGAATTCGGAGAATTTTTATCTGCAAATATTTTTAAGCCTTTACATATGAAAAACTCTTTTGTATATCGATCTGAAAAAGATAGTAAAGATGAAAACCAGCTTAAAGGTTACAGGCTTTACAGGGGATGGAGGCATTTAGAAATTTCAGAAACTGTTAATGATGCTGTTGTTGGAGATAAAAATGTATATTCAACTACCGAAGATCTTTTTAGGTGGATAAATGCTCTAAATTCAGGAAAGGTAATTTCTGAAAATACTTTAAATCAAATGTTTGCAAAAGGTGAAACTAAGTACGGTAGAAAAGTACCTTATGGTTTTGGTTTTAGAATAAATGATAAGGGGGATGAAAAAGTGATCTATCATAATGGAAAGTGGAATGGCTTCAGTACCTCAATCTGGCAATATCCCAAATCTGATCTTGTTGTGATTACCTTAGAACATACAAGCTATAATTCAATAAATTATTTGAATAAAAAAGTTAGGGAAATTGTAAATAACAATTTTGAAGCTCCTGCAATTTGAACTGAATTCTTAAGAGTTGATGGAGAAATAATAATGTAAAAAGGCGCTGAAAATCAGCGCCTTTTTTACTATTTGTTTCTTATTGAAGATCAACTTCAATTTGTCTGTTTAAAATATCATCAATTGTTTCTCTTTCACGAATCAGATAATCTTTACCCTGGTAAACCATTACCTCGGCAGGACGGAAACGAGAGTTATAATTAGAAGCCATTGTAAATGCATAAGCACCTGCATTTTGGAAGGATAAAAGATCTCCGGCTTTGATCTCGCTGATCATTCTGTCTTCACCAAATGTATCGGTTTCACAAATATAACCTACAACTGTATATTTTTTCTCTCTGCCATCAGGGTTTGAAATATTGGTGATGTGGTGATAAGCACCATAATACATCGGCCTTATCAGGTGGTTAAATCCGGCATCGATACCCGCAAAAGTTACAAATTCAGTTTCCTTGATCACATTTACTTTTGCCAAAAATCTTCCTGATTCACTTACCAAAAATTTACCCGGTTCAAAAATGATACTCAGGTCTTTGTCGTATTCTTCGCAAAATTTATTAAATCTTTTTGTGATGATACTTCCAAATTCTTCTACGTTGGTTGAAGGATCATCCTCTTTATAAGCAACTTTAAATCCACCTCCAAAATCGATGAAGTCCAAGTCATTAAATTCTTTAGCAACACCAAAAAGTACTTCGGCAGCCTCAAGAAAAACCGACACATCCAAAATGTCAGATCCGGTGTGCATATGCACTCCATTTATTCTCATCCCGGTTTTTTCTTCAATTTCCTTAACTAAGGAAATCTGATTAGTTGGAATACCAAATTTTGCTTTATTATGACCTACAGATATCTTTTGATTTCCTCCGGCAGTTATATTAGGATTGATACGGATACATACCGGGATTTTAGGAAATTTTGTTCCAAAAGCTTCCAGCATTGGAAGGTTGTCGATATTTATCTTAGTGCCAAAATTTACTGCCATTTCCAGTTCTTCAAAAGAAACACCACTTGGTGTAAATGATATTTCTTTAGGGGCGAAACCTGCTTTTAATCCTAATTGTACTTCCTGAATAGAAACACAATCTAAATTGGATCCCAAAGATTTCATCAATTTTAAAATACTGATATTAGAAAGTGCTTTGGTAGCAAAATTTATTTTTAAACTTTTAACTCCGCTAAAAGCATTTCCCAATCTTTTATATTGTGAAATTATTTTTTCTGCATCATAAACATATAACGGGCAGCCGTATTTTTCGGCTAATGAAATTAAAGTACTATTCTCCATTGAAATTATTTTTTAAGATACCAAAATTAAATAAAACTATGCAATTTCCTGCAAAAATATTTAGTGTTTATGCAGATTTACAGAAATGGAAATATAAACAAGAAAATATTAAAAATTTAAGATTTAAAACTAGTTAATTTGAGGATGGTTTAATTTGAAGATGACTTGATTTAAAATAGGAAGAGAAAAATTTTTGATTTATGGATGTGTTTAGTCTAAAATTAGATAAACGACTACACAAATCAACAGTTACACAAAAAAACTACAAAGGATTAAGTATACTTTGTAGTTTTTATGATTTTTAATCTTTAATCAGTAACT
>JBDLIB010000137.1:0-8211 GCA_039715085.1 Bacteroidota bacterium
CGATTATCAATACCGAAACAGCAAATAACAAAATAGAGGTGTGAATAAAGTATTCGGTTTGTTTGATCCTTTCGGGAAGAATTTTTGCATAAAGAAATCAATCGCGATATGCCCTTTTGTTCCTGTAACATATGCAGCCCCTAAAATACCAACCCAGATCAATAAATAACGTGAAAGTTCATCGGTGAATTCACTTGGCGAATTAAAAATATAACGTGAAACAACCTGCCAGACTATGGTAAGTACAATTGCTCCCATCAGAAACACAACAGATTTTTCAAGTATATTATCAAGTATTTGTTTTGCCTTCTCCATGATTATTCAATGGCTTTAATTTGGTTGACCAATTCTTTAATGCGCTTATCTTTAGTTAATTCATCGTAAAGAGGTTGCACAGATTTAACAAATGGTGCTTTATCAGGATATAAAATAACAGCTCCTTCTTCTTTTGCTTTCTCCATGGTAAATGCTTCTGACTCTGCCCATAACTTTCTTTGATATATTACAGATTCATCAACAGCTTCCTGCAACCATTTTTGCTCTTCTTCATTTAATTTATTCCAGATATGAGTACTGATTAAAAGTACATCAGGGATAGAAGCATGTTCATCAATAGTATAGTATTTCGAAACCTCATAATGACGGGAATAATAATAGCTGGGCGGGTTATTTTCCGCTCCATCCACAACACCTTGTTGAATAGCTGTATAGATCTCTCCCGATGCCATTGGCGTTGGAGATCCTCCCATTGCTTTTACCATTTCAATGGCAATCGGACTTTGCATTACTCTAATCTTTAACCCTTTAAGATCTTCAGGTGTTTTTATTTGTTTTTTTGAAGTGTAAAAACTACGGCTTCCGGCATCATAATAACACATACCTCTCAGCCAGTATTTTTCTGATTCTAATAGTAGACTTTTACCTAATTTACTATCCTGAACCTTAAAAAAGTGCTCTTTATCTCTGAATAAATAAGGAAAACTCAATACCTGAAAGTCCGGAGAGAAACTAGACATTACAGCTGCAGAAACTTTGGTCATTCCCAAACTTCCAATTTGTAATAATTCAACACATTCACGCTCTGATCCCAATTGGTTGCTTGGGTATACCCTAACTGTTAATTCGCCTTCTGATTTCTCATCCAATTTTTCGGACATAAAAACCATAGCTTTATGCACCGGGTGATTGGTATCCAGACCGTGGGCCAGTTTTATCTCTTTGTGTTTTTTATTACACGAGGTCAATACAATAAACACAAAGAGAATTGCCGGAATATGTTTGATCCTGATTTTCAAGTTCTATTTTTTATACTTTTTTGCAAAAGCGATCGATTCTTCTGTTAATTTAGCTATTGCCTGGTAATCAAAATCACCATTTTCTTTTTTCACCATCAATTGTGAGCCCATTCCAACACAGTAAGCACCAGCTTCAAACCATTCTTTTAGGTTTTCCTCTGTTGGTTTTACACCTCCGGTAGGCATGATATTGGTAAATTTCATCGGACCTTTAACGGCTTTGATAAAATCGGGCCCTCCTACTTGAGTAGCAGGGAATATTTTCACAATTTCAGCACCTAATTCTTCAGCAAAATTTATTTCAGATAAGGAACCGCAACCCGGCATCCATGAAATTTTTCTACGGTTACAAACTTTTGCCATTTCTTCATTTAAAATTGGCGAAACAATAAAATTTGCTCCCAGCTGTATGTATAAAGCAGTAGTTGCACCTTCAACAACGGAGCCTACACCTATGATCATCCCCGGTAATTCTTTGTTTGCATATTTAACCAATTCACCAAAGATCTCATGAGCAAAATCTCCACGGTTGGTAAATTCGAAAATCCTTGCTCCACCATCATAACACGCTTTAACAACCTGCTTTGCAATCTCCAGGTCTGCGTGATAAAAAACCGGAACAATACCTGTTTCTTTTGCTTTAATCGCTACTTCTATTCTTGAATAATTAGCCATATACTATTATTTTTATACCCCCTAAATCCCCCTAAATGGGGGACTTAAAGTTAGTTATATCTATTTTTATCTCGCTACCCTACCGGATGCATCACCACTCATCAGCTTTTCAACTTCATCAATGGTAACCAAATTAAAGTCACCCTTGATCGTGTGTTTTAAACAAGATGCAGCAACAGCAAAATTCAATGCTTTCTGGTCATCACCTTTATAAGCATTCAATCCGTAGATCAAACCTCCCATAAAAGAATCTCCTCCTCCAACTCTGTCTACAATATGCGTAATATCGTATTGTGGTGATTCGAATAAGGTTTCTCCGTCGTATAAAACACCAGCCCAGGTATTGTGAGACGCAGAAATTGAACCACGCAAAGTAGTAATTACCTTTTTAACTCGTGGAAATTTTTCCATAATCTGCTTTGAGACAGAAAGATAAGCTTTCCCTTCCACATGACCTCCTGTAATATCAACACCTTCAGGTTTGATCCCCAAAGCCATTTCGGCATCTTCTTCGTTTCCTAAAACAACATCACAACCAGCTACCAATGAAGGCATTACTTCCTGCACGTGTTTTCCGTAGTTCCAAAGTTTTTTACGGTAATTCAAATCAGTTGAAACTGTAATTCCTTTCTCATTTGCTTTTGCGATTGCTTCTTCTAAAATATCGCATGCTCCCTGAGAGATCGCAGGTGTAATACCTGTCCAGTGAAACCACGTTGCACCTTCAAATACTTTATCCCAGTCGATCATCCCTTTTTCTATTTCCGCTATAGCGGAATGAGCCCTGTCATAAACCACTTTTGACCCACGGCTTACTGCACCACTTTCTAAAAAGTAAATACCAACACGATCACCACCTTCTATAATTTTATCAACCCCAACATTATACGAACGTAAAGTTTTAATAGCAGCATCACCAATATCGTTTTTTGGTAAACGTGTTACAAAATCAACATCCAATCCGTAGTTTGCCAAAGATACAGCAACGTTAGATTCACCTCCCCCAAAAGTAGCTTCATATTCATTTGCCTGGTGAAAACGCAATTGTCCTGGTGTTGCCAAACGCAACATAATTTCTCCAAAAGTTATAATTTTTGCACTCATTTTATTCAATAATTATTGGGTTTTCCAATTTGTCAGCTTCATTAACCAACATATTTTCAAATCCTTTTTGTGTTTTAAATTCTTCATTTGTTTTTTCCCATCCTGCTAAAAAATAAAAAGATACCTGGTTGCTATCTGATTGTGTTTCAGCATAATATGTATGTGAAATAGGACTACTACCATCTATGGATCTTCCGGTACCGGTATTAGGTGCTTTGTCGATTTTCACCAACTCATCGGTGTTTAATATCAAAGCCATCCCTAAATTATCTTTCACTTCTGATTGTTGATCAAAGGTATAAATAATGGTATTTTTTTTATTCGGTTTGACAGTGTGTAAAGTATCTTTTTTCAAATTGATATTTACAATTCCGGTAACTAATTTTTGTTTTGATCCTTTAAGAGTCAAATCACTTTTATATCCGTATTTACCTTTCCAGATAGAGATCTTTTCGGTAATATCAAAATTTTCTCCATCCACATTCCAGCCTTCATAATGAAGTGACAGAACCGAACGAACCGGGCCTTCGGTCAAAACTTTAAAAGTAGCTTTTTTTGTTTCTCCAAGACGATACAAATTCCCGTCCTTTTTCATAGCAAGTGCACCTGCACCCAAAGAGTTACCAACTTTTAATACATCAACACCCCAAGATTGTATTTCGTGATATGATGGAGTATTTGGTAAACCTATTGAATCCAGTACCATCTTATCTGTTGTTTTACCCCAGATATCCTTTCCATTTCTTTTATCCCAGTATGAACGAAACCCAACCTTATCATTTTCCCATGAAATACCTTCTGCCTGATATAAAACAGGTACAGAACCAGGTAAATGATTTGTATCACGAACCTCCTGAATTATATCTTCAAAAACTCCATCTGCATTTTCATCTTTACCCAACCTAACATTCGTAAAATGGGTAAATTTGTTTGTTAGAGATGAGTCTGAAATTTTTATATAAATTTCTTTAGATTCGTTCGGTTTGAAATCAATACTCAAACAGTATTCTGTATTTCCTGTAAAATCATCTTTCTGAAAAGGAATCTTTTCTCCCTTTTCATTTTCAAAGTAAATTGATCTTCCATCAATTTTACCACCTAAAACAGCATCAATTTTTTCCTGAGAAACAATAATAGGTTCTGCAATTCTCTCAAAAGAAGAAGGATTTTTTAAACTAATTTTGTTTGTTACTTCTTTCTTTTCAGTTGAACAAGACAGGAGTAAGGTTGACAGTAAAATGAAGACTAGGTTTTTCATTGATTTTTTTTTATGGTATTCTAATGCTAAAATGAGTTAATGCTAAAGTTCGAGCATTAACTCATTAAATCATTATCATTAATTTATTCTTCACCTATCGGTTTCCCAATAGTGGCTAAAATTCCTCCATCAACATATATGATCTGTCCATTTACAAAATCACTTGCTTTTGAAGCTAAGAAAACTGCAGTACCTGCCAGGTCTTCAGGATTTCCCCAACGGGCAGCAGGTGTGCGATTGATAATAAAATCATTAAACGGATGGCCATCTACCCTGATTGGAGCAGTTTGCGAAGTTGCAAAATAACCCGGGCCAATTCCATTGGTCTGGATATTGTATTTTGCCCATTCTGTAGCCATATTTTTGGTAAGCATCTTTAAGCCTCCCTTTGAAGCAGCATAAGCAGAAACTGTATTTCTACCCAATTCACTCATCATTGAGTTGATATTGATGATCTTTCCTTCACGGCGTTCAATCATTTTTCTTCCAACATATTTTGAAACTATAAAAGGACCTACAAGGTCAACATCTACAACAGCTCTGAAATCTTCCGTTTCCATATCCTGCATTGGAACTCTTTTAATGATTCCTGCATTATTGATTAAAATATCAATCGGACCAACTTCTTTCTCTATAAGATCTATATGTTTTTCTACTTCTTTATCATCAGTTACATCAAACACATAAGTATGAACTTTAAGCCCTTCACTTTCATATTCTTTTTTTGCTTCATCAAGCATATCTTCCACATGATTATTTACAATCAATTCAGCACCGGCATGGCCCAAACCTTTTGCCATAGCCATTCCTAAACCATGTACAGCTCCTGTTACTAAAGCTCTTTTTCCTGTTAAATCGAACATTTTTTGCATAGTTTTAATTAGTTTAAATTTATTTTAATGATGGAATCGGATGAATATCCATATCAGCATAATCCAGATTCTCACCGGCCATACCCCATATAAAGATATAGTTTGATGTTCCTGCAGCAGAGTGTATCGACCATGATGGTGAAAGTACTGCTTCGTGATTTTTCATCCACATATGCCTGGTTTCCTGAGGCTCCCCCATAAAGTGGCAAATAGCCTGGTCTTCAGGTACTTCAAAATAGAAATATGCTTCCATTCTTCTGCTGTGTGTATGCGCCGGCATGGTATTCCATACAGATCCTTCTTTCAATTCGGTCATTCCCATCTGTAACTGGCAGGTTTCTACAACACTATTGATCAATAATTGATTGATCTTTCTGTCATTTGAAGTTTTTAAAGAACCTAACTCCAAAATATTTGCATCTTTTAAAGATACTTGTTTTGTTGGTAATTCTTTATGAGCATTTGCTGAGTTGATATAAAATAAAGCATCTGCTCCTTCAAAATAAACTTCTTTTGCACCACGGCCTATATATAAAGCATCTTTAAAATTCATTTCATAAACCTTACCATCAACATAAACTTTACCTTTTCCGCCAATGTTGATAATTCCCATTTCTCTTCTTTCTAAGAAATAGTCAGCTTTAAGAGGGTCAATAGTATCTAGAAATAATTTCTCTCCCGTTTTTGGTTTTGCACCTCCTACAATATATCTGTCGATATACGAATAAACCAGGTTAATATTACCTTCTTCAAAGATATTTTCTACTAAAAACTCTTTTCTAATTCTATTTGTGTCGTATCCCTTAAAATCTTCAGGGTTACTCGCGTGTCTAATCTCGTAATTTACAGCCATTTCTGTTTTATTTATTATTAATACAATCGATTGGCAATTTACTCAATTTTTTTCTAAGCAAAAAATCTTACACCAATTTTTATTGTAAAGTTTTAAATTCTATTTTCTTTCTGTGGAACCTCTTTTGATCAGATCAGATTTGATCACTACTGTATTGCTTGACTGGGAAGCGATCTCTTTATCGTTGATAAAATTCAACAACATTTCTGCTGCAGCTTTACCAATTCTAAATGGGTGCTGGTCAACAGATGTTAATCCCGGTTTTATGATATCAGATGCCGGTTCATTTGAAAATCCGCCTATAACAATATCTTCCGGAACCTTTAGATCAGTGTTTTCATCTAAATATTTCATTATTGCCAGCGCAGAGACATCATTACTACAAACTAATCCATCCGGTAAATCTTCTCTATCGTTTTTTAATATTTTTTTGATAATTTCAGTAGCTTCCTCCGGAGTTAAATTAGATGGAAATACATATGAATCGTCAAATGGCAAATTATTTTTTTCTAAGGCCTCTTTATATCCTTTGTACCTTTGGTTATATATTTGTGAATTGAAATCTCCGGCTAAGTGAAATAGTCTTTTACATCCTTTATCTATCATGTGCTGTGTTAGGTCAAAGGCTCCTTTTTTATCTTCAAAGATCACTTTACTGAATTGATTATCTTTAAAATACCTGTCAAATAAGACAACAGGGATTTTATTTTTACAAAATAATTCAAGATGCTCACCGTCAGGTGTTTCCATGGAAGGGGAAATCAATAAACCATCTACACGATTCATAAATAGTCCATTTATAATCTTTTTCTCCGTTTCATAACTATCGTGAGACTGTGAGATAATTACCCTGTAATTTTTTGTGGTAACAACTTGTTCAATTCCATCAATAGCCTCGGAGAAAAAATGACGGGAAATATAGGGTACAACCACACCTATTGTCATAGTTTTACTGGTTCGTAGATTGGAAGCCATTAAGTTTCTGGCATAACCTAATTCACGGGCTTTTTCTAAAACTCTTTGTTTTGTCTTTTTTCCAACTCTGGGGCTATCGCTTAGTGCCCTGGAAATTGTAGAACTATCTAAACCTAATTCTTTTGCAATATCGTGAATGGTGATGTTTTTTGTCATTATCATATTTTGAATGCAGTAAATTTAATCATTTAAATTATTCCAACGTATCAATGCCTCAAGAAAGTAATAATCGGCATAATTTAATGGGGAATCTGTTTCATTATTTTCATGAATATTTCCTACCGAATGTTTTAATATAAACCCTCCGTTTTCCCCTTCATTTGCCAGGTAATTATCAGAAGCCAGTTCCCTAAGAATATCTTCGGCATATAAAATCATTTCATCCTTTCTTTCGGGAACAAATCCTGATAATTCTAGTAATGCCGATGCAGTTAACGCTGCCGCGGAAGCGTCTCTTGGTGCATCCGGTATTTTAGTATCATCATAATCCCAATACGGTATTTTATCAGCAGGGATCTTTTTACAATTCATGATATAACCGGCAATATTTTTGGCTTGGTTTAAAAATATTATATTACCTGTTTCCCGGTAAATTTCGGTATAGCCATACAAGCCCCAGCCTTGTCCCCGGGCCCATGAAGATTCATCAGAAAATCCTTGAAAATTCACTTTGTTACGAACTTCTCCATTTTCATGATCATAATCTATTACATGATAACTACTAAAATCTTCACGATATTGGTTTTTAATTGTTGTATGGGCATGCATGTTTGCAATATGAGCATAAGTAGTATCTGATGTATATTCCGTTCCTTTATACAATAAATGTAAATTCATCATATTATCAATGATAACGGGCATATCCAAACCTCTTCCTGCAATCCAGGGAGCATCTGTATCCCATGACTGGATAATACCAGCTTTGGGGCGATATCTTGTACTTAACGATTTAGCAGCATCTATAACAGCTTGTTTGTAGGTTTCATCTCCTATAAGGCGATATCCCTGGCCAAAAGAATTTTGGATCATAAACCCAACATCATGATTCCACTTTACAAACTGGGCAGAATCAAGAGCTTCAGTAAATCTTTTGGCTTCATTTTTCCATTTCTCATCTTTAGTGAATTCAAATAAATACCAGAGAGAACCCGGGAAAAAACCACTTGTCCAGTCTTCTTT
>JBDLIB010000138.1:0-7920 GCA_039715085.1 Bacteroidota bacterium
AGTTCGTTTCAAGAATTTTTTTATTACATTAATTTTTAAATCTCTTCCCCATTAATTATCACCTGATCGATCAGATTACTTCCGAAAGCATAGGGTAAATAATAATAAGATGGAATATCTTTGGTAATGATAATATTTGCTTTCTTACCTTTTGTGATGCTCCCATGTGTTTTTGAGATCCCCATGGCATAAGCTCCATTTATTGTTGCGGCGTTGATAGCCTCTTCCGGAGTCATTTTCATCTTGATACATGCAGTTGCAATTACAAAATTCATATTTCCGCTTGGAGTAGAGCCCGGGTTAAAATCGCTTGCCAAAGCCAAAGGCAGTCCATTGTCAATAATTTCCCTTGCCGGAGTATATGGGATGCTTAAAAAATAAGAGCAGGAGGGAAGTGCTACCGGTATAGTATCAGAAGGTTTTAAAGCTTCCAAATCGTTGATGTTCATTACTTCTAAATGATCCACACTAAGTGCATTGTATTTAACACCAACTTCAACGCCACCAATACTATTAAACTGATTAACATGAATTTTAGGGATCAAACCATACTCTTTTCCGGCTTTTAAAATTTTTTCTGTTTGCTCAACATTAAAATATCCTGTTTCGCAAAAAACATCAATATAATCGGCTAAATTTTCTTCGGCTACAGCCGGAATCATTTCATCGCAGATCAAATTTACATAAGCTTGTTTGTCATTTATGTATTTTGCAGGAAAAGCATGAGCTCCCAGGAAAGTAGCTTTAATTTCTATAGGAAAATTCTCTGCTAATTTTTGTATGACGTTTAGCATTTTTAATTCTGATTTAATATTCAAACCATAACCTGATTTTATTTCTACGGCACCTGTACCCAAATGCATGATTTCCTTTATCCTTTTGGAAGCCTGGAAAAATAGATCGACTTCGGAAGTTTTTCCTAATTTGTTTGCTGAATTTAATATTCCACCACCTTTTTGTGCAATTTCTTCATAAGACAAACCATTTATTCTATCAACAAATTCACCTTCACGGTTTCCGGCATATACTATATGTGTATGAGAATCACACCAGGCAGGTAAAACTATCTTATCTTTAGCATTGATAACTTTATCAGCACTTATTTCGGAAAGATCACTCATTTTACCATAGTCATAAATAAGATCATCTTTTAGTATTAAATAAGCATTTTTAATGCTTGGAAGCTCCTTCATTTCACTACCTGATACTTTATTTGTATTAGGTCCTCTTACTTGCAATAACTCTTTAATATTGGTGATTATAGTAATCATATTTTAATCTTTAAGTAGTTTGGGTAAAATTACTCAAATTTACTTTAGTACAATATCATATATTTTCGATTTTATTAAATATATTTTTTCGATGTAAATATTTAAATTTTAATTCTTTACGGACATAGTAATTGGTAGTGTTATTTGTAAGTTAAATCATATAAAATTATGATTAATATCAATTTTTTTATAACATAATGAATTAACTTTGCAAAAAATTTAAAAAGTCATGAGTAAAGCAGTATATATTGCTACCGGTGAACCGGAAAGTGGTAAGTCGATTGTAACACTGGGTTTGATGAGAATGATTTTGGGTAGAACCAAAAAAGTAGCTTATTTCAGGCCAATTATTGATGCATCAACTGAAGGGAAAAAAGATAATCATATAGATACCGTCTTAACCCATTTTAATTTGGAAATGGATTATGAAGATTGTTATGCATTGACAGGTGAAGAGGTTATCCATAAAATGACAAATGATAAAGATGATGAGATAATTGATACCATTATTGAAAAATACAAATATCTGGAAGAACGATTTGACTTTATTTTAGTAGAGGGAACTGATTTTTCAGGTGAAGGTGTTTATGTGGAAATGGATATCAATGTTTTGATAGCTAGAAATTTAGGGATACCTTCCATCATTGTGAGTAACGGTAAAGGAAAATCTGTAGATGAAATTGAAGCAAATATTCTTTTAGCTTATGAAGAATTTAAAAATAAAGAAGTAAAAGTATTAGCGGTTGTTGCAAATAAAGTTGATTTTGATTCGATTGATAAAATTCAAACTACCATTAAAAGAACCCTGCCGGATACTACTTTTGTTTATGCAATTCCATTTAAAAACAGTCTTGATAAGCCAACTGTTCAGGAGATAGTAGATGAATGTGGTGCAAAGGTTTTGGTAGGTAAAAAATATCTAAATAATCAAACAGGAAGTTTTGCTGTAGGAGCAATGCAATTACGGAACTTTATGAAGCATATAAAAGAGGATAGTTTGGTAATTACTCCCGGTGATAGAGCAGATGTAATATTAAGTTCGTTACAGGCAAATAATTCCTCAAATTATCCGAAAATTTCAGGAATTGTATTGACAGGTGGTATAAAACCCGAAAAGCCTATTATGAAATTAATAAAAGGTTTGGCTACTGTTGTTCCAATTATTTCTGTTGAAAGAGGAACTTTTGAAGCAACTAATAAAATTGGTTCTATCCGTTCGCATATTTATGCGAATAACAGACACCGTATCTATAATTCGTTAAGTACATTCGATAAATATATTAATGTAGAGGATCTAGCACAAAATCTTGTGGAGTATAAATCTGAAGCAATGACCCCCAGAATGTTCCAATATAATTTGGTATCTCGTGCAAAGAAGAACAAAAAGCATATTGTTTTACCGGAAGGGAATGATGAAAGGATAATCCGTGCTGCAGCAAGGCTGATTGCTTTAAATGTTGTTGATATTACATTATTGGGAGATAAGGATCAAATTAAAAAAACAGCTGAAAGATCAGGTATTCCACTAAATATCAATAAACTAAACATTATAAATCCGGTGGAATCTGAATACTATGATGACTATGTAAATACTTTTTATGAATTGAGAAAGCATAAAAATGTTAATATGGATATCGCTAAGGATACTATGGCAGATGTTTCTTATTTCGGAACCATGATGGTACATAAAGGAGATGCAGATGGTATGGTTTCTGGTGCTGTTCATACTACACAACACACTATTCGACCGGCTTTACAATTTGTAAAAACAAAACCGGGTGTTTCTGTAGTATCATCTATATTCTTTATGTGTTTAGAAGATAGAGTTTCGGTATTTGGCGACTGTGCCATTAACCCGAATCCAACTTCTGAACAATTAGCAGAAATTGCTATTTCATCTGCACAATCAAGTAAAGCTTTTGGTATTGACCCTAAAGTTGCAATGTTATCCTATTCTTCAGGTTCATCAGGAAAGGGAGAAGATGTGGATCGTGTAAGAAAAGCAACAGAGATTGTTAAAGAATCTAACCCTGATCTGAAAATTGAAGGACCAATTCAATACGATGCAGCTGTAGATATGAATGTTGGTAAGAGCAAAATGCCGGATTCTGAAGTTGCCGGGCAGGCCAGTGTATTGATCTTCCCTGATTTAAATACCGGAAACAACACATATAAAGCTGTACAAAGAGAAACAGGTGCCTTGGCAATTGGTCCGATGTTACAAGGTTTAAACAAGCCGGTAAACGACCTGAGTAGAGGATGTACTGTCGATGACGTTTTCAATACAGTTGTTATTACAGCGATTCAGGCACAAGGATTGTAAAGTAAAAAGTTTTAAAGGATAAAGTAGAAGGTTTTCGCTTTCGCTTAAATCACAAATAAAATAATCAATTGTTCCCGGATTCATCCAGGAAAATCAAAAATAAAATATGAAAATATTAGTAATAAACTCAGGTAGTTCATCAATAAAATATCAATTAATTCAGATGCCGAGAAAAGAGGTGATCTGTAGTGGGTTGGCTGAAAGAATTGGCTTGAAAAATGCAAAGATCACATTTAAATCAGATGCTCATGAAGTGGAAGAAGTGATGGATATTTCAAATCACCAGATTGGTTTAGAGAAAATTGCTGAATTATTGATGGATGAAGAAAAGGGAGTGTTGAAAAATGCAGATGAAATAAATGCTGTAGGACACAGAGTTGTTCACGGAGGTAGTTCGTTTTCTGAAACCACATTAATTAACGAATCGGTAAAAGATAAAATTAAAGAATTGTTTGAATTAGCACCTTTGCATAATCCGCCAAATTATGAAGGAATTGAAGTTGCTGAAAAGATCTTCCCAAATGCAAAGCAAGTAGCTGTATTTGATACTGCATTTCATCAATCTATACCCGAAGTTGCTTATCGTTATGCAATTCCGAATAAATTTTTAGAAGAAAATCAAATCAGAGTTTACGGATTCCACGGAACCAGTCATAAATTTGTTTCTGAAAAAGCTATTGAATTTTTAGGGAAAGAGAATTCAGAAAAAATACTTACTGTTCACTTAGGAAATGGTTGCAGTATTACAGCAGTGAAAGATGGAAAAAGTGTAGAAACGTCATTAGGATTTGGTCCTATGAACGGTTTGGTAATGGGTACCCGTAGTGGAGATGTAGATCAATCTATCATCATGTATTTGGAGAATGCTTTGGGTTATGATATTAATGAGATCAATACCATTTTACAGAAAGAGAGTGGTATGTTCGGTTTAACCGGATATAGTGATTTGCGTGATATTGAATCGGAAGCAGAAAAAGGAGACAGAATGTGTCAGTTAGCTTTGGATATGAATGCATACCGAATTCAAAAATATATTGGAGCTTTTACGGCTGCAATGAATGGTTTGGATGCGATTGTATTTACAGCCGGAATTGGTGAGAATTCGGATGTGATCAGAAGATTGGTTTGTAAGAATATGGAATATCTGGGTATTGAACTGGACGAAGAGGAGAACAGTATCAGATCTAAAGAGATTAGAGAAATTAATGCAGAATCTTCAAAAATAAAGATATTGATAGTTCCAACCAATGAAGAATTGGAAATTGCAAAACAAACTTATCAGTTGATAAATTAGATCATTGATTAAATTCATTTACTCACGGGGTGAATATTTTCGACATGAAGATATTCACCCCGTTAGTTTTATACTAGTCGGGGCTTCACTTCAAATGAAACCCTGATTGATAATAGATCAATTATTCATCTGATTTGAAATAGTCTTTTACATAAGCAATCTTTTGATTTTCGGTCATGTTATCAGAATTTTTTATTGCGCTTAATTTTAAAGATAATTTTGGGTCTTCATTAATTTGTTTTTCCAATTTGGTTTTGGTTTGAGCAGGCCCGAAAATTAATATTTCATCTGCATTGTTAATATTTTTTACAACAGTATGTAAATAGCGATTGGTCATTTCATCAATTTTATTTTTCTTACCTTTTTCATTATTCATGTATTGTTCTCCAAACCTGCCAAACTGCTTAGTCTCACCCGGATATCTTTCACGGGTTTCAATATCAGAATAAATTGTCTTATAATTTTGAGTTTTGTCGAGTAAAGTAATAATATTTGCTTCTTTTTGGTCTAACCATATTCCTACTTGTTTCATACTTCAATGTTTTTAGGACTCGAAATATTCCAAAAATATTATTTTTAAAGAGAATATTCCGGGTATAGATTAATACTCAGTTTTATCTTCTTTTTCATCCCAAATTTTAAAAGCTTTTAAGGAAGAATTTCTGCCAATTTGCTTAAAAGGGATTGTTCGTTTGTCTAGTTCAACTTTTAATTCTTGATAAATAAAATCATCATCAAAACCACTTTTTGCGGCATCTTTTTTATTACTGGCGTAGAATACTTTATCAGGCCGTGCCCAATAAATTGCGCCTAAGCACATAGGACAAGGTTCACATGAAGTATATATAGTACATCCATTTAATTGATAGGAATTTAAATGTGTACAAGCTTCTCTTATAGCAGTGATTTCAGCATGTGCACTTGGGTCGTTCGTGGAAGTTACTTTGTTGTTTCCTTTACCAATTATCTTCCCGTCTTTTACAATTATACAGCCAAATGGCCCACCTTCATTTTTTTCAACTCCTTGAATGGCAAGTTTTATTGCTTCGTTCATAAAACGTTCATGCTGCGTGTCTTCTTTAAGAAAATTTTGATCAGAACTTTCGTTTACTTTCGCAGCTTCGTCTAGAAATTTTTTATTGAATGCGTTACACATATGAAGAGGTTTAAAAAATAAAGATCAATGGAAAAAATATTACTTTATATTTCAACTAAAAATTGAGTATAAAGATACGAATTTTATCTCTATACTCAATTATAAATTAGATGGCAGAAGTGAAAAGTGAGAAGTGAAAAGTTCGATGATAGTAGTATGAAATCAAACTTATATCTCAAAATTCACAACTTACAACTCATAACTACTTTAAGCTTCCCACCATATCTTCGGGTTTAACCCAAGCATCAAATTCTTCAGGGGTTACATGACCTAATCTTACAGCTTCTTCTTTTAATGTAGTACCGTTCTGATGAGCAGTTTGCGCAATTTCAGCTGCTTTATAATATCCTATTTTCGTATTTAAAGCGGTAACTAACATCAATGAATTGTCAACCAATTCTTTAATTCGTTTGTTATTTGGTTCAATACCCTGTGCACAGTTAACATCAAAAGAAACACATGCATCACCCAGTAACCTTGCACTTTGTAGAAGGTTTGCAGCCATAACCGGTTTAAAAACGTTTAATTCATAATGGCCTTGTGTACCTCCAACGGTTATTGCAACATCATTACCCATTACCTGAGCACAAACCATGGTCAAAGCTTCTGCTTGCGTTGGATTTACTTTACCGGGCATAATGGAAGACCCCGGTTCGTTTGCCGGAATAATAATTTCACCGATTCCGCTTCTTGGGCCGGAAGCCAATGATCTAATGTCGTGGGCAATTTTGTTTAAAGAAACAGCCAATTGTTTTAGAGCTCCGTGAGATTCAACAATAGCATCATGAGCTGCTAAAGCTTCGAATTTATTTTCGGCAGTTACTAATGGTAAACCGGTAAACTCAGCAATTTTTTTAGCAACCAAAACATCATAACCTTTTGGTGTGTTTAATCCGGTACCAACCGCAGTTCCACCAAGTGCTAATTCAGATAAATGTGCTAAAGTATTTTTTAAAGCTTTTAGACCGTGATCCAATTGTGATACATAACCGCTAAATTCCTGTCCTAAAGTTAAAGGTGTAGCATCCATTAAGTGCGTACGGCCAATTTTTACCACATCCTTAAATTCCTCAGATTTTTTCTTTAAAGTGTCACGTAATTGTTCTACTCCGGGAATTGTATTTTCAACAATTAATTTATAAGATGCAATGTGCATTCCCGTTGGGAAAGTATCATTAGATGATTGTGATTTGTTAACATCATCATTTGGAGAAATTGTTTTTTCACCTTCACCGATTGTTTTGCCTGCTAATTCGTGAGCTCTGTTTGCAATAACTTCGTTACTGTTCATATTGCTTTGAGTTCCACTACCTGTTTGCCAGATCACTAATGGGAAATGAGCATCTAATTTTCCTTCGATGATCTCATCACATACTTGAGAGATAAGTTCTTTCTTACTATCTTGCAATACACCAAGTTCAGCATTGGCATGTGCAGCAGCTTTTTTTAAATAAGCAAAAGCTTTAATGATCTCACCCGGCATAGAAGCTTCAGGTCCGATTTTAAAATTATTTCTTGATCTTTCGGTTTGTGCACCCCAATACTTATCGGCAGGTACTTTTACCTCACCAAGAGTGTCCTTTTCAATTCTATATTTCATGTTATTATGTTTAAATTGTTTGTTCGTAAAATTTTAATTCATACAAATTTACGAAATAGAGAGTCCTAATAATTGATAAGTGTCATGTTTTTGTAATAAGAAAGATGTAAGTAACTTTGTTTACATTCACCAAATACTAAAAACTCAAAACTAAGCACCCACAACCTTCAACACCGGCAAGCGGATTTGAAAATTTGGAAATAAGTTGATTTGAAAATAAGGGTAAGGAGTAAGGAGTAAGGAGTAAGGAGTATTCCTTTGCGAAATCAGGACGAG
>JBDLIB010000139.1:0-7918 GCA_039715085.1 Bacteroidota bacterium
ACAATTTGTTTTAATTGATAATCATCGTATTTTTCACTCCAGAAAGTCAGGCCTAAGACCGGAACATCATCAATTGCCCTGGTTTTAACTAAAGGCATAGAAACTCCTTGCGGAATCTCATCCAGATGTTTAATGATCTCATTGTATAACTGCACAAATGAACGTTCAATATCTGAACCGACATAGAACTGTACGATCAACATAGCACTTTCTTTCATCGAAGTAGAATACACATATTCCACACCGGGAAGATTAGAAACTATCTTTTCAAGAGGTTTTATAACCTTTGATTCAACTTCCATCGGATTGGCTCCTGGAAATTGAACAAAAATATCAGCAATAGGAACTTCAATCTGAGGTTCTTCTTCTCTGGGAATCAAAAATGAACTATATACACCAATGAGCATAAAAATGATCATCAATAATATGGTAAGTTTTGATTCAAGAAATAACGATGCTATTCTTCCTGCAAATCCTTTTTCCATAACTTATTTTTTGATGTTTAATTTAACTCCGTTATATAACTTGCCTTCTGCCGATGTAATGTATTTTTCATCTTTAGACAAACCTGATAACACTTCGATGTTCTCACCTTGAGTTTTACCTAATCGTAACCAGCGTAAAACAGCTGTATTTGATTGGCTTACAGTATAAACTCCGGTTAATTGTCCTTGATTTATGATATGTTTCTTTGGTAATAAGAGGTTCTTACTCGTTCCTTTTTCTAAAGGAAAATCTGTAGATACAAACATTCCTGAGTATAATTTTACACTGGTATTCTGAAGAATAATCTTAACAAGATATTGACCACCTGTATTTTGAGAAGATGTGCTTACCTCTGATACTATCCCTTTTATTGATTCACTTGTAGACTTAATTCTAACATTAACTTTTGAATCCTTCTTAATATTAGAGATCAATGTTTCAGGAACCATAGCCGTTGCCAAATATTTCCCGGGTGTTTCCATACTCAATAAAGGCATTCCAGGATTAGCCATATCTCCTTGGTTTACAGATTTAGATGTAATAACACCACTAAAAGGTGCAGTTATGTTTGTATAGGTAAGCATAGCATTTATCTCATTTTGCATCTGTCTCGCAGTCTCAACCTGTGCTTTAGCCATTTCATATCTGGCTGTCATATCATCAAACTCCTTTTGAGAAGCACTGTTTTTCTCATACAAAGCTACAAACCTGTTGTAATCTTTTTCGGCTGTAATAAAAGCGGCTTCTGCCTGGCTTAAACCTGCATTTGCCTGAGCTTTCTTTGCTTCAATATCAGAATTGTTGATATTGATCAAACGTTGTCCTTTTTTTACTTTATCACCAACTTTAACATGAACTTTTGAAACATAGCCCATCATTCTGGTACTGATATTTGCAAACTGCTCAGCTTCAATATTTCCGCTGGCACTAAAAAAAGCATTTCCTTCTTGTGAAATAGGTGATGCAACCATTACATCAACTGTTTTTTGGTTGGTAGCTGTCTCTTCTTTTTTATCGCTACAGCTAATAAAAAGAAAAGTAAATAATATTATTGATAGAAAATATTTCATTTGTTTTAGATTGATATACATTTTATTAGATTGATTTATTTAGTTAAAAAGTTTAAATATGCTAAAGCATAATTGTAGTTGAAAATAGATTGGTAATACGCCAACTCTTTTTGTTGGTATTGTGTTTCTACAAATAACAGGTCGGTTGTTTTTTCTAAGCCCTGTTCAAAACGATCAGTCTTTATTCTCAAAGATTCTTCCGATTGTTCCAAGGCTAATTTAGAGAGTGTCACATTATTTTCTGCATCTTTCAGCTGACGTTTTGCTTTGTTTAATTCAATTTTGCTCTTAGCTATATAATTATCTTTACTAAGGTTTACTTTTTCCAACTGCGCTTTTTCATAATGCACTTTACCAAGGTTTTTTCCACCATTGAAGATGTCCCAGGATAATTGTAAACCAACAATATAGTTATCTGCTGTAAACCCCATGAATTCATCATCGTTCCATTCATAACTTCCAAAAGCATTTGCTCTTGGTACAAAACTAAGTTTTGAAGATTTCATCATTTGCGTTTGTGCATCTACGTTGTATTCAAAAGCTTTTATATCATTTCTGTCTGAATTTAATTTGGAACCAAAATCAATTTCTGAAGCTACAATTGATAATTCTTCATTTGGAACATAGGTTTCAGTAGTTTCCGCACCGAGTAAAAAAGCCAAATAATCGGAAACATTTTGCACATTACTCTCAGCATACTGTAGTTGATTTTTCACTTCAGTTACTCTTACTTCAACATTCAAATAGTCTGCATTCTGAATTAAACCCTGGTCTAAACTGTTCTTGGCAATTTTTTGATTCTCATTTACTGTTTCCAGTGCTTTCTTGGTTACATCTACAGATTTGTATGCCAGTTGTAACTCCATATAGGTTTTTTCAACTTCCAGATCTAAGTAATCAGCACTCCTTTCTTTTTGCAGATCGGCAGCATGCATTTGTAAATTAGCTGCTTTACGAGCCTTCCAACCATCAACATTGATCAGTGGTTGTTGCACATCAATCTTGGTATTGAAATTTTCAACTTTCCCGGGATCATTTAAAAGATCCGGATTAAAATCAGGTGAACTGACAGTTTTCTGAAGTAGTTTGAATCCAAATGCATTTAGAGGGTTATTCGTTGCGATCGAAGTATTTGAAACACTGATCTTTGGCAATAATACAGCCCTGGTTTGGTTGTAATTTGCTTTCGCTATAGCGTAATCCTGCTCTGAGATCTTTAAATTAGTGTTGTTCTCCTTGGCATTTGCTTTTGCTTCACTCAAAGAGATGGGGATAGTATTTTGCGCAAATGAACTTGAGCTAAAAGCCAAGATCAAAATACTAATGCTAATAAATTTGGTAAGTTTGATAAAGTTGTTATAATCCATAGTTGTTTTTTTGTTAAAGAATTGCAAAAATACTTTCATTGGATGATTTTATGGTAACACAAGTTACATTTATTTAAATTTATTTTTGTTTAAAAACTAGCTAAACAATTGATAATCCGAAGGTAAAGAAAATCTATTAGTTTTCCTAAAAGTATGCAGATAAAAAAGATGACTAAAATCAGTAAAATGTTTTTTTGAATTTCTTATAAAACAGGAGATTGACTTACAAAACCAGGTTACTCCGATAAGGAAAACTTATTTTATATTTCATCATAAAATAACACTTAACTAAATAAGCTAATCAAAAAATATTTTATTCTTTAACGGTCTCTTCTTTCGCTTTGACTTTCTTTCTCACTTTCATATTTAGAGCTTCCACACCTAAAGAAAAAGCAATTGCAAAATATAAATAACCTTTAGGGATTGCTCCTACATGTTGCCCAAATACTTCTGCATTTGATAAATGAGCACTTTCTGTAACCAGCATAAAGCCAATTAAAATTAAAAAGGATAGGGCAAGCATTTGTATACTTGGATGTTTGTTTACAAATGTACCAACAGGTACAGCAAATATCATCATAATAAGAATGGCAATAATCACTGCAATGATCATAATCTCTAAAGCCCCTTCTATTCCGCTGGTCATACCTACGGCTGTTAAAACAGAATCAAAAGAAAAAACGATATCGATAAGTATAATTTGTATTACCACACCGGTGAATGATATTTTCTTCTTAGGTTTTTCGGTGAGATGTTCCTCAATTCCTTCCACTTTTTGATGAATTTCATGTGTACTTTTATACAAAAGGAATATACCACCTCCCAGTAATATCAAACTTTGTCCTGAAACAGCAGCTTTAAACCAAGGGAGGTCAATTGTAAAGATAGGGTCTTTCATTGCAATCAGATAAGTTACACCGGCTAATAGCAATATCCTGATACCCATTGCTAATAACAAACCGATGTTAGTAGCTTTTTTTACCTGATTTTCCGGTAACCTGCCTGCAGTAATTGAAATAAATATGATGTTATCTATACCTAAGATAATTTCTAAAAAAGTAAGTGTTATTAAGGCGATCCAGGTGTCTAGGTGGGTAAATATTTCCATGGTTTGAATTAGTTTTTTTAATACTGTTAAGAGCTTAGAACAAATAAGTATTTAACAAAAATAAAAAAAGCATTGTTTATTATAAAATAACAATGCTTTTTAAAATATTATGAATCGAAAATTATTCTAAATTCCAGTATAATTACTTGGCGTAATAGCTTTTAATTCTGATTTAATGGAATCACTTACATTTAGTGTTTCAATGAAATCAGCGATGGATTTTTGGGTAATTTTTTCGTTTTTGCGGGTCAATTCTTTTAATGCTTCATAAGGATTAGGATATGCTTCTCTTCTTAGGATTGTTTGAATAGCCTCAGCAGCTACAGCCCAGTTATCTTCAAGGTCTTTAGCAAATGCCTCAGGGTTTAACAACAATTTATTCAATCCTTTTAAAGTAGAAGAGAATGCAATAATGGAATGTGAAAACGGCACACCAACATTACGAAGTACTGTTGAATCCGTAAGATCTCTTTGCAATCTTGAAATAGGTAATTTAGCAGATAAATGCTCAAAAATTGCATTGGCAATACCCAAATTACCTTCACTATTCTCAAAATCGATAGGATTTACTTTATGTGGCATGGCAGAAGACCCAACCTCTCCCTTTTTGATCTTCTGTTTAAAGTAATTCATCGATATATACTGCCAGAAATCTCTGTTTAAATCGATTAAAATTGTATTGATCCTTTTTTGTGCATCAAAAAATGCTGCTAAATGATCATAATGTTCGATCTGTGTTGTTGGAAAAGAATGGTATAGTCCTAAAATATTTTCTACAAAATTACTTCCAAAAGCTTTCCAGTCGGTATTTGGGTATGCTACTTTGTGTGCATTGTAATTTCCGGTTGCCCCGCCAAATTTTGCAGCAAACGGTACTGCTTTCAATTGATTTAATTGCTGTTCAATTCTTACAACAAATACATCTATCTCTTTTCCTAATCGGGTAGGGGAAGCAGGTTGCCCGTGGGTTTTTGCCAGCATCGGTACATCTTTCCATTCTTTAACCAGTTCTTCTAATTTCGAAATTAAATTATACAATTCGGGAAGATAAACAGCTGTAAAAGAATCTTTTAAAGATAGAGGAACAGCTGTATTATTAATGTCTTGTGATGTTAATCCAAAATGTATGAACTCCTTATATTTTTCTAGGCCTAAATCGTTAAATTTTTCTTTAATGAAATATTCAACTGCTTTTACATCATGGTTGGTTACTTTTTCAATATCCTTGATCTTTTGTGCATCTTTACTTGAAAAATCGATGTAAATTTTTCTTAAAGTCTCAAATAATGAGGTTTCAAAATTATCTAGTTGCGGTAAAGGTATCTCACAAAGTGCAATAAAATACTCTATCTCAACTTTTACACGATATTTGATCAAAGCTTCTTCAGAAAAATATTGTGCTAAAGATTCTACTTTATTTCTATATCTTCCATCAATTGGTGAAATGGCATTCAGGCTTGTTAAACTCATTTTTAATTTAGTTTTTATAAGTTGCAAAAATAAGTTTTTTAGTCTAATGTCTAATGTCCGATGCATAAAAGTTTATGTCAAAGAAATAAAAGAATCATTAGAAATGAAATAAATTCAAATTTTACTCAGGATCATTTTCGCATGTGCTTTATACCCTTTGCTTCCTTTACTGATATTTTGTTGAAGTGTTATTTTTAATTCAGGATGTATCCAATCAAATTCTGTCCCCATTAAAAATAAAGTATCCATTGCATAAACCTGAATAGCAACTCTTTGATTGTCAATCATCCAATCAAAGCTCAATTCAATGATCTTTTCTTTATGATTTATTGTTAACATATCAATTAGATCATTCTCCTTTTTTAAATAATAAGCTTTTGAGATAAACATACATATTTTAGATAAAGATCTTAAGGCGCTTTCATGTGATATTTTTTGTAAATTATCAGTAAAATAATCCAAATGTGGAGCAATTAGTAGAGGGTTTTTGAGACAAACTAATTCTAAGATCCATGAAGCTTTTACTGATATTCTGTCTTTTGGATTTTCAAAAATGATTTCTAATAAATATGGAAGTGTTTCAGGATGTGACAGGACAAAATCAGCCGATTTATCCCGATAGATCCGCATAGCATTTTTAATGGTCCTTAATTCTTTTATCAGATCATTTTTGTTCATCCTTTTGCTCTTTATCCTTTTTTTTAGGAGATAATTTGATTGCCAGATAAGCAAAACCGATAATAAAATGAACGATTACCACGATCATTATAAAATAAAACCAAAAATTTGAGTCACGCATGATATGAAATTTGCTCAAAATTATAAAATTTTACTATTTTTACTGCGTTATGTTTATGTAATTGGATAAATTATTAAATAAATTAAGTAGTATGTCAAAGAACCTGATAAATTTTCTAGTTGTATTTTTTTCTTTATACGGATATATTTCTGTGGAAGCACAAAACAGCCTCAATCAATTTGATAAAAACAGGCAGCGTCATGGCGTCTGGAAGAAATATTATGATAATGATCGAATCCGTTATTCGGGAACTTTTGCGCATGGTAAAGAAACCGGGACTTTTAAATTTTATTCGGCTGCAAGTTCTAAGTATCCTGTGATTACCAAAAAGTATAACAATGATGGTTCAGCAGAAGTAAAATTTTATACTCCTGAAGGAAAAATGGAAAGTGAAGGTCAGATGATTGGTAAAAACAGGGTAGGGAAGTGGCTTTTTTATCATGAAGATGGAAAAACGGTGATGAGTGAAGAAAATTATGTAAATGGAAAATTAGAAGGAGAATACAAAACATTTTTTCCGGATGGGGCACCAACCGAAATTGCCTGGTATAAGAACGGGCTTCTTGATGGAAATTATAAAAAATACGCAATTAAAGGACATTTAATATACGATTTCACTTATAGAAACGGAATGTTGAATGGCATGGCGATATACTACAGCCGAAGAACCGGTGACCTGATCAAAAAAGGCCCTTACAAAAATGACCTTAGAGTAGGTACATGGGAAAATTATGTAGAAGGTGAATTGGTAAGTACAGAACAACCTGCATTAAAACCTGAAAAGGATTGACTCGTCGACATCTTATTATTTCATGCTTCTGTCTTCCGACTTTATTTTATATCTTTGATCTTTTAAAATTTTAATTTGAAAAATCATGAAAATACTTGAAAATAAAACCGCGATTATAACAGGTGCTACCCGTGGAATTGGTAAGGGAATTGCCATTTCTTTTGCTAAAGAAGGAGCTAATGTTGCTTTTACATATAGTTCGTCAGTTGATGCGGCAAAATCATTGGAAAATGAATTGGAATCATTTGGAATTAAAGCCAGAGGTTATCAATCAAATGCAGCTGATTTTGATGCAGCTCAGGAATTGGCAAAAAATGTTTTGGAAGAATTTGGCTCTATTGACGTTTTGGTGAATAATGCCGGAATCACAAAAGATAATTTGCTGATGCGAATTTCGGAAGAAGATTTTGACAAAGTAATGGAGGTGAACCTGAAATCGGTTTTTAACCTTACCAAAGCTGTGATCAGGCCAATGATGAAACAAAGAGGTGGCTCGATCATCAATATGAGTTCGGTAGTTGGTTTAAAAGGAAATGCAGGACAGGCAAATTATTCTGCATCAAAAGCAGGAATTCTTGGATTCACTAAGTCTGTTGCATTGGAATTAGGTTCGAGAAATATCAGATGTAACTCTATTGCACCCGGATTCATTGAAACAGAGATGACCGAAAAACTTGATGAAAAGACGGTTGATGAATGGAGAAAAGCAATTCCGTTAAAAAGAGGCGGGACACCTGAAGATGTTGCCAATGCTTGTTTATTTTTAGCCGGAGACATGTCTGCCTACATTACAGGGCAAACACTTAGTGTTGATGGTGGAATGTATAC
>JBDLIB010000140.1:0-7856 GCA_039715085.1 Bacteroidota bacterium
TCTTAAATGTTTCATCTGTTTAAATTTTTTTGATTTCTGAATGTTGAAAAAAATTGAATACATTCAGGAACTCACATAAATTTTAATCATTCTTCTGTACGAATTTTGAATGATGAAAATTCATGTTCGTTTCATTTTTATAATTAATTTTGGAATTATCAATTTAACTAAATTGGTTTATTTCTTTGGATGGACTAATTTCATTTCTTCTATCAATCTTTTATCTCCGGCATATTTATCGATGATAAATAAAATATATCGGGCATCCACCATGATATTTCTACAAATTTCGGGGTCATAATTATAGTCACTCATGGTTCCTTCCCAAACCCTGTCGAAGTTTAAACCAATTAAATTTCCATGTGCATCAATTGCAGGACTTCCTGAATTACCTCCGGTTGTGTGGTTGGTTCCTAAAAAGTTAACAGGCATTTTACCGTTTTCACCATAAACTCCAAAATCTTTTTTATTATAAAGGTCGATTAGTTTTTGGTTTAAATCAAATTCGTAATCACCCGGTTTGTATTTTTCAATTACACCTTTTAAATATGATACAGGTTCGAAGTATACTGCATCACGAGGATAATAACCTTTTACTTTCCCGTAAGTAACACGTAAAGTACTATTGGCATCCGGGAAGAATCTTTCACCAGGAAAAGTTTCCATTAAGGCCTTCATATACACTTTTTGAACATCATTAATTTGTAAATTGATATTGTGATATTTTGGATTAATATTAGAATAAAATTCTTCAGACAAATCTTTTCCTAAAATATAAGCTGGGTCTGCGTTTATTTTTTTTAGTACCTCTTCCTGGTTTCCTTCCAAAAGAAATTTAAAACCTTCAGGAGTTGTTAATTTTGACTTGCTGTAAATAGTATTGGTCAAATCAGTATAATTTACATTTTTAAGTTGATCAGAAAGATAAGCTGATGGAATTTTAGTACTGTAAATTGCAATCAGTTTCTCAAAAACATCTTTATCAACTTTTGGACTGTAATTTTTGTAATTGCCTTTAGATGCGTTAATTAAACTAGCTCTTTCAGATTCAAAACTTGTTGGATCCTTAGTTACTTTTGCTTCAAATTGATAAAGTCTGACAGTAGCTCTTAACAATTCTACATTTCGGTAAACAACCTCAGACCAGTAAGTTCTAGCTAAAGCAACATCATCAATTTCTTTATATAATTTATCGAAATCCTGAAGTAAATGATTGTACTCAGAATTATTCTTCACTTTATTTTGGAATTCATTTTCCAGGTTCTTCTTTTTGGCAATCGCTTTCGATTTTTCAATCCCTTGATTTTCACCGATCCACTTTTTCCAGTAATTGGCAATACGCGCATATTTTGAAGCATATTGAATTTTGATCTTATTATCGGCACGCATATATCCGTCAACTATCTTAAGAGCATTATCTCTTATATTGATACTTGCAGGATTTATCTTATTTACGGTTTGTTCCAATGCAACAGCAGGTAAATATTCATCTGTTCTTCCGGGAAAACCGAAAACCAGTGTGAAATCATCTTCAGCAACACCATCTAAAGAAACGGGCAGGAAATGTTTTGGTTTGAAAGGAACATTATCTTTTGAATATTCAGCCGGACGATTATTTTTATCGGCATAGATCCTAAATAAAGAAAAATCACCTGTATGTCTTGGCCACATCCAGTTATCTGTATCAGAGCCGAACTTACCTATTGAGGTGGGAGGTGCACCAACCATTCTGATATCATTATAATTTTCAATTACAAAAAGTAAGTATTGATTTCCTTTATAGAAAGATTTCACTTTTACTTCCTGCCAATCTTCTTTTACAGCATTTTTTTTGGCACCAGCTATATTTTGGTCAATTTTTGATTGTTTTTCTGCGGCAGTCATTTCATCAGTAACACCATTAAGGACCAGCTTGCTTATATCATCAATCCTTTTAATAAATGTTACATACATCCCCGGATTAGGTAATTCTTCGGCATCACTCATCGCCCAAAAACCATCTTTTAGATAATCGTGTTCTACAGATGAATGTGACTGAATTGCACCGTAACCACAGTGGTGATTTGTTAAAATTAAGCCTCGATCGGAAATGATTTCCCCGGTACAACCTCCATTAAAATGAATAACAGCATCTTTTAAGCTGGCATTATTTACATCATAAATGTCCTTAGCAGACATTTTACTGCCTAAATTATGCATTTCGTTTTCATTCATACCTTCTAAAAGGGAAGGAATCCACATACCACCTTGTTGGGCAGAAACTTGAATTGCAATTAAGAAAAATAATATTTTAATATATTTCATAAAAATTAATATTTGAAAATTAAAAGTTGTTTTAAATAAATTTTTCACAAATATACACAACGATTATAACTTTATTTTAGAAATAAATGAAAAAAACTTTACTAAGATTGTTTAATAAAAAAATGAAGCTTGATTCTCTTAATATTAGAGTTTACCTATAATAATTTACCTGACTCTTTCAGGTCTCACAGACCCTGAAAGGTCAGATTAATTTTCATGATTTTTTTTCTAACAGATAATTTCAGTTTAAGAATAATGTTAGTTTGGATCTAATAAAGAAGTTCGCTTATTGCCTAAAGCTTAAGGCATTTATCTCATTTCATTGGATTTCTCTCTTCCAGCCAATCTACACTGTCTTTGATAAGTCTTGGGGCATCGAGCCTGTACCCCATAAAAATATTAAAGATACCTCTTACCGTATCAAAATCGGCAATAGATTTTTGGCTTCTTCCAATTGCACTTAGCCTGAAATCGAGACCTGTATAAAACCTGCTTGAATTATAACCAAATCCAAGTCGTGTATTGATATTTCCTGTAAGTCCGGTTTCTTTATCTGTAATGAAGCCTTCATCTGTATCTGTATTTACCTTGTTGAATTCTACGCCAATACCGGGTGAAATCCCAAAATTTGAATACCAGCTTCGGTTGATCACTAAAGTGTAGAAATAACCGGTATTCACCATAATTCCTTTTGTATGCATGTCTTGAACTCCATCTCTGTTGGTAAGGTCAGTATCATAATAATTAAGACTCGAAATGAAACTCCCAGCTGATCTTCTTTGAATTTCTGTTTGTGTAAGAAGTGCTTTAAGAGAATAGTTTTTATTGAATTTATAACGGGTCGTACTACGAAAAGTTTTGGTTTTTAAATGTGGTAACTTAATGAATTCCAGTCCGTTTGTTTCAAAAATGTTTTCGGCATAATATCCTTCTATCCTAAAATATTCAAAGGTTTGCATCCAGTTTCGGTAATACAGATCGGTTTGAATCTTAAAAACAGTTGTCTTACCCTTATTATCTTCGTCATGATCTGAAAATATTCTCGGCGAAAAACCCAGTTTAAAAGAAATGAATCTGTAATTGGCATGTAAAGTAGTTCGGATATTGGTGTTTGGCTGAACAGTGTATTTTGTGTCTTCATCTTTATATTCAAATGATTCTATATCATTATCCAAACTTAATTTCATGTTTAGCGTGTTATCCATCCTTTCGATATATTCCGAATCGAAATTTTGAGAATATAATGTAACAGGTATAAAAAACAGTAAGATAAGTTTGATCCAGTTCAATTTTAAATAGTTGTTTAGGTATAACTTTAAATATTTCTAGAAAAATAAATAAATATATCTTAATAGCAAAGTCATTATTTGTAAGGATATTAAAGTTTATCAACAATTTCAATATCTCTCATAAAATTCTTATTCCAAGAGGTAATTAATTTTTATATTTGCCAAATTTCAAATCGATACATGAACTTATTATGGAGGAAACACCGATAATTACCAATGATACGATAGTCTTCGGACTTTTAATGCTGTCCTTAGGATTTATATTTTACACTTCATCGATCCAAAAAGGGTTTTGGAAAAAGTTTTATAAAATTGTACCGGGTTTATTGATGGCATATCTGTTACCGGCAATTTTTAATTCAGCCGGTTTAATTTCAGATGCTCATTCAAACCTGTATTATATGGCGAGTAGATATTTATTGCCTGCTGCTTTGGTATTAATGACTTTGAGTATAGACCTGAAAGCAATATTTAATCTTGGGCCAAAAGCACTGATAATGTTTTTTACAGGTACTATTGGCATCATTGCAGGTGGTCCTATAGCTATATTGATAATTTCTACTTTTTCTCCGGAAACAGTTGGTGGCGCAGGTTTTGATGCAACCTGGAGAGGACTTGCCACATTGGCGGGGAGTTGGATTGGTGGTGGTGCAAATCAAGCAGCAATGCTTGAAATATATCAGTACAATACAAAATTATACGGAGGTATGGTTTTGGTAGATATTGTTGTTGCTAATATATTGATGGCAGGATTGTTAATGGGAATTGGAAAAACAAAAAAAATTGATAAATGGCTTAAGGCCGATACTTCTGCTATTGAAGAATTAAAAGAAAAAGTATCCAGTTTTTCAGAAGGAATTAGTCGTATACCATCTCTTACTGATTATATGGTTATAGCTTCCATTGCTTTTGCTGTTGTTGGTTTCGCTCATTTTGGAGCCAATGGGATTTCAGATTTCTTAAAAGAGAATGTTGCTGCGGTTAGCGATAAAACTTCGGCTTTTTCATCATTCGGATCCCAGTTCTTTTGGATGATCACAATTGCAACAGCCTTAGGTATTTACTTGTCGTTTACTAAAGCTAAAAACTATGAAGGTGCAGGAGCAAGTAAGATAGGATCTGTTTTTATCTATATTTTAGTTGCAACCATTGGTATGAAAATGGATTTAAGTAAAGTTATTGATAATCCCGGATTGATTATGATCGGTATAGTTTGGATGTCAATTCACGTAATTTTACTGATTGTAGTAGCCAAGATCATTAGGGCACCTTATTTCTTCCTTGCAGTGGGATCACAGGCAAATGTCGGTGGAGCAGCATCGGCACCAATTGTCGCAGCAGCATTTCACCCTTCATTGGCAACGGTAGGAGTATTGTTATCTGTTTTTGGTTATGTAGTTGGTACTTACGGAGCAATTTTAACAGCCGAATTAATGCGAATTGTATCGGTAGCGCCCTAGTAAATCTTAAATTATAAAATAGAAGGATCCCGAAATAAACCTGCCTTGCCTGCCTATCTCCAGAAAATCCGGCAGACATGTTCAGAATAAAAAAAATAAAAAACTGTATGAAAAAGATATTATTTACTGTATTGGCAACTGTATTGATTTTTTCCTGTTCAAAGGAAAGTGAAAATACAATGTATGTAAAAGGAAATGTAAAAGGGCTTAAAAAAGGAACTATTTATTTACAAAAACAAATAGATTCCTTAATTGTAAGTGTGGATTCAGCTGTTGTAAAAGGCAGTAGTGAATTTTTACTGGAAGATAAAATCGTTAGTCCGGAAATGTATTACCTCGCATTAAAGGATACAAAGAAAAAAATCCCTTTTTTCGGAGAAAAGGATACTGTTAGTATCACAACAAATTTAGATAAATTTGTTGTGAGAGCTAAAATAAAAGGTTCCGAAAACCAGGATCTGTTGGATGATTACTACGACATCAAATCAAAATTCAATGATCAAAATTTAGACCTTATCAAAGCTGAATTTGAGGCTAAAATATCAGGTAATCAGGATTCTATTGCTTTGGTTGAAAAAAGTTTGAAAAACCTTATAAGACGTAAATACCTTTATACTACTAATTTTGCGATCAATAATGCAGCTTATGAAGTAGCTCCTTATATTGCTTTAACCGAGTTGAATAATGCAACTTTAAAATTGCTGGATACCATTAACGCTTCATTGTCTCCAAAAGTAAAAGAATCAACTTACGGTAAACAATTGGATGATTTTATCAACAAAATAAAAGAAACGGAAGAGTAGAATGTTGTAATGTTGCAAAGTTGTAATGTTGAATGAAATATTTTTTTAATAGATCCATTGTATCATTCCATCATTGTATCATTCCATCAATCCATCATTGTAGCATTAAACCATTATAACCTACCTGGCGCAGTGCACACAAAATTTACTGTGAGGCAACAATAATAACCTTCCTAAAGGTATCTCATTTTTACAGCGAGCACATTTGCCAAAATCGGCATCATCAATGTTTTGCAAGGATATTTTAAGTCCTTTTAGTTTATTTTCAGCTTTGCGTAAAGCAGCTTCATTAATAGTTTTATTATTAATTGCATCCATCCTGCTCACTCGCCCAATAGCACAATCCGGAGCTATAGGAGCCGTCAGTTCTTTTAATTCAATGATAGATTTTTCAGTATTTTCTATTTCCTGAAGGATCTTTTCTTCAATTTCAGATCGTTGTAGAGATGAATAGGACATATTTTTGGTTGATTTTCTCGTTTTTTAAATGCTTTATGAGTTAATGTTATAATGTTGTAATGTTGCAATGAATATTGTTAAACAGCATTTTGTATTGGTTTTTTTTTCTTCCTGCTCCTTTCTACTTTCTTCTTAATTTAACCGCAAGGTACGCTAGGTTCACGCTAAGATCGCAAAGAAACTAAATCCATCATTAGATTATTGTAGCATTCTATCATTGAAACTTTCAACTTTTTACTTACTCCTTTCTACTTACTCCTTTCTTCTATTTTTATTTTAACCGCAAGGTACGCAAGGTACACGCTAAGATCGCAAAGAAACTAAATCCATCATTACATCATTATAGCATTCCTTTATTGTTGTTCGCATAACACGACAAATTTAAACTATTTTAGGTGGAATTTCTCCATATGTTTATGGATAAAAAAATATCAAGAGAAAATGCTTCTATTTAAATCAGTTTAGTATTTTTGCAATTCAAAAATTTTCTGAAAGATGCCAAATATAAAAGAATTACAAGATTTTTCTACACAAGTTAGACGAGATATTTTAAGAATGGTTAATGCTGTAAATTCGGGACATCCGGGAGGTTCCTTAGGTTGTACAGAATTTATGACTGTATTGTACCAGGAAGTTATGGATTATTCGAATAATTTCAATATGGATGGAGATGGAGAGGATATTTTCTTCTTGTCAAACGGACATGTTTCACCACTGTTTTATAGTGTATTGGCCAGAAGCGGATACTTTCCGGTAGAAGAATTGGCAACGTTTAGAAAATTAAACACACGCTTGCAGGGGCATCCTACAACTCATGAAGGATTACCCGGAGTTAGAATGGCAGCGGGCTCTTTAGGACAAGGCTTGTCAGTTGCCATTGGAGCAGCTCAGGCAAAGAAGTTGAATGGAGATGACAAGTTAGTTTATTCTTTACATGGAGATGGTGAATTGAATGAAGGCCAGATCTGGGAAGCCGCCATGTATGCAGCCGGTAAAAAAGTGGATAACTTAATTTCAACAGTTGATTATAACAAAAAACAAATTGACGGTGCGACAGATGATGTAATGCCTTTGGGAGATCTGAGAGCAAAATTTGAAGCTTTTGGCTGGACAGTTCTTGAAGTTGAAAAAGGAAATGATGTTGAAAGTCTGTTAGAGGGCTTAAGCAAAGCAAAATCATTAACAGGTAAAGGAAAACCTGTTTGTATGCTAATGCACTCTGAAATGGGTAACGGAGTTGATTTTATGATGCATACACATGCATGGCATGGTAAAGCACCAAATAATGATCAATTGGTTTCTGCACTAGAGCAAAATCCTGAGACTTTAGGAGATTATTAGAAGAATATATTATAAAAAAGAGGGCTTTTCATTTATGATCAGCCCTCTTTTTTATTATAAATAATATAATAATGATTCAATTATGAGTTTTTAGTTTTTAGTGCTTAGTGTTGAGTTTATCTATGTCTCAAATCAGAATTTCTTGTTCTTTATTCAATCTATCTCTACTCATTTCCAAATCAGTCAATTTTCAAATCTTA
>JBDLIB010000141.1:0-7765 GCA_039715085.1 Bacteroidota bacterium
AATTTTTGGGAAACAGGATACGGAATGCCTTCATTTACATTATTAGGTGAGAAAGTAATTCGTTTTCCCTGGATCTTATATTCATCCTATCCTCATGAGTTATTGCACAATTACTGGGGGAATGGAGTATTTGTTGATTATAAAAATGGTGGAAACTGGTGTGAAGGAATTACTGCTTATATGGCTGATCATTTAATGCAAGAGCAAAGAGGAAATGGTGCCACTTACCGAAGAACAACTTTACAAAAATTCACCGATTATGTGAATAATGAAAATGATTTCCCGGTAAATCAATTTATAAACAGAAACAATTCAGCTGAAGAAGCAATTGGTTACGGGAAAGTATTAATGATAAATAATATGTTGCGTTATGAATTTGGTGATGAAGCCTTTATAAAAGCATATCAAAAATTCTATGCGGATAATGAATTTAAAAGAGTGTCTTTCCCTGCGATTCAAAAAAGTTTTGAAGAGGTTACAGGTAAAGATCTTACAAGTTTCTTTGCGCAATGGATCGATAGAAAAGGAGCTCCAACATTAGAAATCACTGATGTAAAATCAAACGGGAACAAACTTATATTTACATTAAACCAGGTTCAAAAAGAAGGTGTATTTCATTTAAATGTTCCGGTTGCAATCTATACAGAAGGAAATGATCAGGTTATCTGGAAAAAGATGGCAATGGATGATATATCTCAAAACTATACCCTGGAGTTAGCTCAAAAACCATTGAGAATAGAAATTGATCCGCAATTTAATTTAATGCGAAGATTAGACAGGGATGAAGTTCCTGCTTCATTATCTCAGGTTTTCGGATCAAAACAATCAATGATAATTGTTCCCGCCGGAAGTGAAAGTAAAGCAGCTTATGAAGAAATGGCGAAAACATGGAAAGCAACACAGGAAGCTCAGGGCAAGTCGGCAGAAATAGTTTTAGATACTGAAATTGAAAAATTACCTACTGACCAATCTGTTTGGATCTTAGGTTTCGACAATAAATTTTACAGCAACGATTTACAGACTTCTTATAGTGCTCATTTTGATGCTGCAAATATGGAAATGATAAAGAACTTATCAGAAACAGGAGCTTTGGTTTATGCAATTCCAAATGCTAAAAACAATATGCAGAGTGTTGGTTTTGTAGGTTCAAATTCTGATGCTGCGATCAAAGCATTATCGAGTAAACTATTACATTATGGGAAATATGGCTATTTAGGATTTGAAGGTGACTCAGCTAATAATGTAATGAAAGGTTCTTTGCCTGCACTTCAATCGCCATTAAGTGTAACAGTAAACAAAGGTAATGTAACAGCTAAAATTATTCCGCGTAAAGCGTTATACGAATCAAAAAGACCTTCTGGGAGACCAAGACGTTAAAAAATAATAATAAACTATAAAATTAAAAATTGATGAATAATATTTTAAAATTTTCAGTTGCACTTGGACTATCAACAATGGTAATGGCTTCATGTGCAGATGGTAAAAAAGAAAAAGTAGCTCAAACTGACAAAAAAGAGGAAGTTGCTAAAATAGTAGAAGAGGTACAAGAACTTCCAATTACCAAAATTCCAAATGTGACAAATGGTGCTGAATCCTATTTTTCACCAGACGGTAAAGCATTGATCTTTAACGGTAAAATGGGGAAAGATACAACGCATTATGTTTATACAGTAAATGTGGATGGAACAGACCTTAAAAAGATTAATGGGAAGGGTGATGATGCATGTTCTCATTTTACACCGGATGGTAAAAGCCTGCTTTGGACTTCAACCCGTGATAATTTAGATATGCACAGGGGAAATTATTCCGATCCTAAAGATTATCCGCAAGGAGCTGAATTATATAAGAGTGATTTAAACGGTGGCAATATCCTGCGTCTTACAAATAATAAACAGTATGATGCTGAAATTGGAATCAGTCCTGACGGAACCACAATCTTATTTAGTCGTCAAAATGATAAAGGTGAGATCGACCTTTGGACAATGAACCCTGATGGAAGCGATCAAAAACAAATCACATTTACACCTGATTGGCAAGAAGGTGGTGCTTTTATTACGGGAGACAATAAAACTATTTTGTACAGAGCATGGAAAAAATCAGAAGAAGGGCAAAAGACAAAAGACATGCATTTGTTTACCGTAGAAGTGGATGGTAAAAACATGAAACAAATTTCACACAAAAGCGGAACACACTGGGCACCGTTTCCTGCACCAGATGGTGAGCATTTTGTTTATGTAACTGTTTTTCCACCACATAATTATGAGATCATGTTAAGAAATTTAAAAACAGGTGAAGAACAAAGATTGACAAATGATTCAGGATTTGATGGTTTCCCTTCTTTTTCTCCTGACGGAAAAACAATTTCTTTCTCATCGAGCAGAGGGAATGAAAAAGGTGACCGTTCTTTAAAATTATACACAATGGATGTGAGTTCATTGAACTTAGGTACAAAAGAATAAGTTTTGTTAAGATATCTCCCCTCTCGAGCCTGCCTTTACAGGTAGGTAAGAGGGAATATCTAATAATAAAATATTAGTGATGTGTGCATATTTACCATCTCTTTAATAGCATAAAAAGAAAAGATGAAATTATACAAAAATATATATTTAGCAATAGCAACTGTTGCTATTGCAGGATTTACTTCGTGTAAACAGAATACAAATCCCGAAATAACAACTGTTGATCTAACGGAAAGTTTAACATATTTAGCTTCTGATTCTTTACAGGGAAGATTACCGGGAAGCCCTGGAGGAATTTTGGCAGGAGAATATATTGCCAGTAAATTTGAGACTTATGATGTTAAACCGGGAGGTGAACAAGGTTATTTTCAAAATTTTGAAGTGGTGACTAAAACCGAAGCACCTGCTGAAGAAAACATATTAAAAACAGGTGAAAATGTTGCCGAGGCCAACAAAGATTATGTGCCATTCAGTTATTCTGAAAATGCTACTCTGAATGCTGATGTGGTTTTTGCAGGGTATGGTTTTGATATTGATCTGGATAGCTTAAAATGGAAGGATTATGAAGGAGTGGATGTAAAAGGAAAATGGGTATTAGTTTTACGAAACGACCCTGAAATAAGAAATCCGAATAGCCTGTTTATTCCTTATTCAGGAGAAAAATCAAAAGTACTAACAGCCAAAGAAAATGGAGCGAAAGGAATTTTATTGGTTGCAGGGACTAAAGTAGAGAGAAAAGACAAATTAGTTGATCTGATGATCGACCAGACAGAATCTAATTTAGGTATTCCAGCATTTAATATTACCCGTGAATTTGCTAATAAAATACTGGCAAATACAGGTAAAACTATTGAAGAGTTAGAAGCCGGATTGGTAAAAGATATGAAAGCAAATTCTTTTGATACCAAATCAAAAGTGGAAGGAGTATCAAAAGTTGTTTTTCAAAAAACCAATACCAGAAATGTAATTGGAATTATTGAAGGTTCAGATCCGGAGTTAAAGAAAGAGTACGTAGTTATTGGTGCACACTTTGATCATTTAGGTTGGGGTGGGCCAACAACTTCATCACGTGAACCGGAAGTACACGCAATTCATTATGGTGCAGATGATAATGGATCTGGAGTTTCCGGAATATTGGAAATGACAGATAAACTGGCAAATGCCAAATTAAAAAGAAGCGTTATCATCATTGCTTTTGGAGCGGAAGAGATTGGAACCATTGGCTCTAAATACTTTACAATGCATCCAACTATTGAAAAAGAAAATATTGTTGCTATGGTTAATTTAGATATGGTTGGACGATTAAAAGAAACCAAAGAAGTAACGGTAAGCGGAGTAGGAACCTCAAAAGAAGGGGAGGAATTGCTAAATAAAATTTTAAACGAAAAAGAAAGAGATCTTGTTTTAGGAGTTGAATATAACGGTTTTGGCCCTTCTGATCATGCTAATTTCTATGTGGATAATGTACCTGTATTTTTCTTTAATACCGGAGCGCATGATGATTATCATACTTCAAGAGATGTAGTTGATAAGATCAATTTTGAAGGCTTAAAAAGAGTTACAGAATATGCTTATGATCTATCTGTAAATTTAATCAATGCAGATTCTACTTTAACATTCCAGGAAGCAGGCCCTAAAGGAAGAGCAAAAAATACACGTGGTGGGAAAGTAAAATTGGGTATTATGCCAAATTTTGGTAAATCGGAAGAAGACGGATTAAGGGTCGACGGTGTTACAAAAGGCTCTTCTGCAGATAGAGGTGGAATGTTAAAAGGAGATATTATTGTTGGTATTGCAGGAAAAGAAGTTCATAATATTTATGAATATATGGCGAGAATGACAAAAGTAAGGCCTGGGCAAACTATCAATGTAGATGTGATACGTAATGATGAGAAGAGAGTATTGATCATACAATTAGATCAGGATTAGTTAAGAGTATTAAAAGTTTGTAATGCTAAAAATTTGAATACGGTAAAAATTGCATAAACGATATAATTTATACCGCATTCGTTATTAACAGTTTGTTGGAATAATTATTTTTGGTAATCAAAATTTAAAGAATAAATAAAAAATATTAAATATAAAAAAATGAAAAAATTAAATATAACCATAGTTGCAATTATTGCATTTGTAAGTATGTCGTTTGCACAGGGAAAACCAGCCTACCTATTATATAATAATAAAGGAAATCTGGCAAGTTATGATGTTATGATCAAAGATCTGGCTGAGAGTGATATGGTGTTCTTTGGGGAACACCACACCAATCCGATTTCACACTGGATGCAAATTGAAATGGCTGAAAGTTTTTATGAGATCAAGGGTAAAAAGCTGGTTTTTGGAGCAGAAATGTTCGAGAGGCCTAACCAATTGGTATTAAATGAATATTTAGCGGGCTTCTATCCGGAAGAGAAAATGTTGGTGGAAATTACACAACTATGGGGGAATTATAAAACCGATTATAAACCATTGGTTGAATTTGCCAAAGAAAAGAATTTAAAATTTATCGCAACTAATATTCCAAGAAGGTATGCTTCTATGATCAATAAAGGTGGTATGGATGCATTAAATAAACTGAGTCCTGAAGCAAAAGCTTTGATTGGACCTGTAGATAAATATTTTGATGCTGAAGTGTATGCAGATATGAAAGAAAAAATGGGGGGACATGTACCACCAAATATGTTGAATATCCAAACAGCACAGGCTGCAAAAGATGCAACAATGGCGCATTTCTCTGTTGAGAATTTCAATAAAGGAGATCTGTTCTTTCATATGGACGGTGCCTATCATTCCGATAATAAAAGAGGAATTATATGGTGGGTAAATAAGATCCAACCGGGATTGAACATCAAATCAATTACTACAGTTCTTCAGTCTGAGTGGGATAAAATGACTAAAGAAGAAAAAGAATTGATAGCAGAATATATTATTGTAGTTGCAGATAATATGACACAGACAAAAAGATAAAATTATAACCCAAGACACTCAAAATTATGAAGCAAAAGTTTAGCTACTTCATTGTATTATTTGGATTGATCCTTTTATCAGGTTTTAATTCTTTTGGACAAAATACGAGCATTAAGGTTCTTAATGCCGATACTGAAAAGCCGGTTCCCTATGCGGAAATCGTTCTTAGTAAAATGGATGGAACCTTTTTTAAAGGGATGACAACAGATAGCAATGGAGTAGCTGACTTTAATTTGAATCAATCCTTTAATTACCAGGTTCTGTTTATGGGTTATGAAACCCGGGAAGGCCAGATAGGCCCCGGTGAGCATATAACTATAGAGCTAAAGGAGGAGTATGATATGTTGGATGATGTGGTTGTTACCGGACAATATGCGCCTCAAAAAGCCGATAAATCCATCTATAAAATAGATGTTGTTGATTCTCGTCAGATGGAACAGAGAGGAGTTAATAATTTGGCAGAAGCGTTGAGTTTGGAAACAAACATAAGATTGACTGAAGATCCGCAGTTTGGAACATCTATTGAAATACAAGGTATGCGAGGGGAAGGTGTAAAATACCTAATTGATGGTATACCAATTGTTGGTAGGGTAGGTAGTGATATTGACCTTTCTCAGATTAATATGGATAATGTCGATCATGTGGAGATTGTACAAGGACCAATGTCGGTAGTTTATGGAACAAGTGCTATTGCAGGAGTTATCAATATTATCACAAAGAAAAATACGGTAAAGAAAAATATTGCCAAAGTAAATGGTTATGCAGATAATAATAAACATTATAATTTTGGTTTTTATGCTTCTATGATCAGGGGTAAGCACACATTTTCAGCTTCCGGAAGTAGAAATATGTTTCAGGGAGTAGATCTAAATATGATTGATGGAAATATTGATGCCAAAGATGATCGTTTGATGGAATTTAAACCAAAATTGGTATATAATGGAGATATAGAGTATGCATATAATAAAAATGATTTTAGATTAAGTGCAAAATCATCTATAATGAATTCTGAACTTCGTTCTTATTTAAATCCAAATTATGTAACAACAATAGCTCGCGATCGTTATTTTATCACCTTAAGAAATATTAATAGTATAACTGTAAGCGATAAACTTACTGAAAGTTTATCATATAATTTTATTGGTTCCTACACCTATTTTAACAGAGATGATGAACGTATTGAAGCTAATTTACATGAATTAACACATAATTTTTCCTTCTCTACCGCTACTACTTTTCATAATTTGATGACCAGGGGAAATTTTACCTGGATGCCTGAAGGTTCAAAATTAAATTATCAATTTGGTTGGGATATAAATCACGATCAAGGAAGCGGTGAAAGAATTGATGGTGATGAAGCAGAAATAACCGATTATGCTGGTTTTGTTAGTGCACAATGGGCTCCTTTAGAAAATATCTCTGTGCAGCCGGGATTAAGACTTATTCACAATACACAGTTTGATGCTCCTGTTATTCCTTCGATTAATTTTCAATGGAGTATTGTTAAAGATCTGAGTATGCGTTTATCGTATGCTAAAGGATTCAGAGCACCATCTCTTAAAGAATTGTATCTGGATTTTCAGGATTCAAACCATGACCTGACAGGGAACCCTGATTTAGAAGCTGAAACAACCAATAGCTATAACGGATCTTTAACATATAAATTTAAAAGGGATAAATACTTAATTAAAGTTGAGCCATCTGTATATTATAATGATGGGAAAGATAAGATAGTAATGCTTGTTACAAACGCTGAGACTAATTCTGCTGCATATTTTAATTATTCAAGAGATAGAACTTTTGGAGCCAATTTTAACATGTCCTATGTTAACTATAGTGGATTAACAGTTTCTGCAGGTTATAGTTTGACCGGGAATAAATATGATATGAGTGGAACAGGTGATTGGTCAGATGAAACACTTTATGATAATATTACTTTTAGTACTAAATATAATTTTAAGAAATGGGATTTTGTAACAGCATTAAATTATAAGTTCTACGGTGATACACCAACAACTATTTTTGATGATGGAATGTTATATGATACTGATGTGGCATCATATAGTGACCTGGAATTGACCTTTAGTAAACAATTTTTTAATAGAAGATTAAATTTGGTTGCAGGAGGTAAAAACTTATTAGATAATTATACCAGGCGAACTATTGGTGTTGCAGGTAGACCGGATGTTTACAGTCCTATGAATTATGGAAGAACATTTTTTATCAAAGCAAATTTTAGAATAACTAAATAAAATAAAGAACATGAAAAGATCAATTATATATTTAGCTGCTTTATTTGTTACTATTTCTTTAAGTTCTTGTTTTCCTGATATAGATACGGA
>JBDLIB010000142.1:0-7763 GCA_039715085.1 Bacteroidota bacterium
TCAGATTCCATAATTAATTCTTATTACCCAAAAGATCTGGCGACAGGATTTAAAGAAGGTGACTTAAGAGGAATCTGGAGCATCACTTTTAATAAAAATTAATCATACATTTCTTAATACATCAAACCTCTACAATGTAACTGTTGTTACATTGTAGAGGTTTTTTTGTTCAGTTTTTGTAAATTTAGAAAATACTAATTAATTAAATTTCAGAACATAATGGCAAAAGTAGTTGTATTAGGTGCGGGTATTTCAGGGCATACAGCAGTTTCTTATTTAAAAAGAGAACTTGGGAAAAAACACGAAATAGTAATAGTTTCTCCAAACAGCAATTATCAGTGGATACCTTCCAACATATGGGTTGGTGTTGGTTTGATGAAACCCGATCAGGTTAAATTTAAATTAGCTCCTGTCTATAAAAAGCAAGGGATTATTTTTAAACAAGCTCTTGCAACTTCAATCCATCCCGAAGGAGATAAAAATTCAACAAAAGGCTATGTAACAATTAAATACCTTACCGGAGAGAAGAAAGATCAGGAAGAAAAAGTAGATTATGATTACCTGGTTAATGCTACCGGGCCAAAATTAAATTTCGAAGCCACTGAAGGTTTAGGTCCGGAAAAATTTACTAATTCAGTTTGCACCTACGACCATGCTGAAAAAGCCTGGGGAAATCTTGAGAAAGCATTAGAAAAGATGGAAAAAGGGGAAAAACAAACCTTCTTGGTTGGTACAGGTCACCCCTTAGCAACCTGTCAGGGAGCTGCTTTTGAATATATTTTAAATATAGCTTTTGAAATCAGTAAAAGAAAACTAACCAAAATGGCAGATCTATGGTGGATCTCAAATGAATATGAGCTAGGTGACTTCGGGATGGGAGGAGCCTATGTAAAAAGAAACGGTTACGTAACACCAACCAGCATTTTTACAGAATCCATTTTAAAAGAATACGGTATAAGATGGATCAAACGTGCCGGTGTTCAAAAAGTTGACAAAGGAAAAGTTTATTTTGAAACTTTAGATGGTAATCATCACACCAAAGATTTTGATTTTGCGATGCTGATTCCCGGATTTGCCGGATCAGGCATGAAGGCTTTTGACAAACAAGGAATAGATATCTCTTCCAAAATTTTTGCTGCCAATACCATGATGAAAGTGGATGCTGATTATACGCAAAAACCTTATGAAGAATGGAAAGCATCTGATTGGCCATTGATCTATCAAAACCCTGAATATGATAATATGTACGCAGCAGGAATCGCTTTTGCTCCTCCTCACACCATGTCTAAACCAATGCAAAGCCCTAATGGAACAAAAATTTTTCCAACTCCGCCGAGAACGGGGATGCCTTCGGGTGTAATTGGCAAGGTAGTAGCTCAAAATATTGCACATCAGATCAAATCAGGGAAAAAAGACCATCCTCACGAGGCTTCTATGGCCAAAATGGGAGCAGCCTGTATTGTCTCTGCCGGTTATGGAATATTAAGAGGCCAGGCAGCTGTAATGACAGTTAAACCAATTGTTCAAGACTGGGAAAAATACCCCAAATGGGGAAGAAATATTCGTGATACAGTAGGGGTTGTAGGTTCTGCAGGCCATTGGATGAAACTATTTATGCACTATATGTTTATATACAAAGCAAAAGCAAAACCTTTTTGGTGGTTAATTCCTGAATAGGGAATGATTTAATGCTACAATGATATAATAATTACTAAATTTTAAACGTATGAAAAAAAGTAAAGAAGAAAATATCCCATACAGCAATATGTCTTATGCAACAGAACCCGGTAAAATTGTTAGGTTTATGAGAGTGTGTTTTTTTAACCAAATATATCAATTCTTCAGACTGAATTTAAAAATTATGAGAATTGTAGTAGGAGGGCATTCCTAAAGTGAATTTTATACATTTTAGATTTTTTAGTAATTTTGCAATCCGAAATACGACAAACTAATTACTAAAAAAATCATTATGGCTACTACTATTGAAATTGTAAATTTAAAATGTAACGGTTGTGTAAATACCGTAAAAAAAGGAGTGTTAAGCATAGAAGGAATTGATGAAGTCGATGTAGATCTTGAAAACTCTAAAGTAACTATCCCAACAAATGTGGATTCCCTGGTTGAAGATGTAAAAGCAAAACTTTCAAAAATGGGTTACCCTGAAGTTAGCGAAGCAAACACTATGATCCATAAAGCTAAATCATTTGTAAGCTGTGCTTCAGGCAGAATGACCATGGAAACCGAATAGGCCATGGCAAGCTTCAACCAAATTATCAATCAGGAAGTTCCTGTTTTAGTTGATTTTAAAGCAGACTGGTGTGCACCTTGTAAAATGATGACACCGGTTTTAAAACAGGTAAAACAGGAACTGAAAGATCGTATAAAAATTATAAAGATTGATATTGATCACAACCCGGCTGTTGCCCAGAAATATGCTATCAGAGGTGTCCCTACATTAATGCTTTTTAAGAACGGTAAAGAAGTTTGGAAACAATCGGGTGTTGTTCAGGCCAATCAATTGATTCCTGTCATTAAGAGTTATATATAATTCCAATTTAATTTTTCCTTTTTTTTTTGTAATTTTAACTAATCCAACTACCTAACCAATCATATGAAAGTTTCAGAGATCTTAAAAGAAAAGTTCCCCCAACTGGCTTTTGCTCCTGATCTGATCGAGGAAATAATCGAAAACGGATCAGTTCATCGTTATGAAAAAGATACAGTAATTTTAAAAGAGAATTCTTATGTAAAATATTTTCCTTTAGTTTTATCAGGTTTAGTAAAGATCTATAAAGAAGAAGAAAATGGTAATGAATTACTTTTGTATTATATAAAACCTGGGGAAACTTGTATTGTTTCTGTAATTTCGGCTGAAAATGACGTAAAAGTTCCAGTAAAAGGTGTAATTGAAGAAGATGTGGAAACTTTTATTTTGCCAAAAAAAATACTTTATGATCTCCGTAAAAAATATCCTGAGTGGAACCTCTTTATCTACAACTCGTTTAATGATAAATTTGAAGAAGTGATCGAAATGATAAAAGTGGTAACTTTTTCAAACAAAGAAAAAAGACTTTATGACTTTTTAGTAAAAAAATCCGAATTGAATAATTCTAATGAAGTATGTAAATCCCATCAGGAAATTGCTAACGAATTAGGCTCTTCAAGAGAGGTTATTTCCCGATTACTAAAAAAACTGGAAAAAGAAGAGAAAGTTAAATTATCGTTAAAAAAAATAACAATTCTTTAATTTATTGATTATGATGTGACTAATGTCACAGAAAATTAATTAATTAGTCAATACTTTAGTCATCTATTACTTAAAACTTAAGGAAGTTACTATGAAAAAAAACGTTGGAAGTATAGATAAAATCATTAGAATTATTATAGCTATAGCAGCAGTATATTTTGCTTATACAGGTGCTGTTAGTAGCCCATGGAATTATGTTCTTTACACTGTTGCGGGAATTATGGCTATCACTGCTTTGGCCGGTAGTTGTCCTCTTTTCAGCATCTTTGGAATGAGTACCTGCAAAATTAAAGAGCAGTAAAAATATACTTTTTATTTCCCCCCCTTTTTTTTAAAAAGAGGTTATCTAAATTAGATAGCCTCTTTTTTTTGATTAAAACTTCAACGTTGCCCCAAGTAAGAAATTAACTTCCGCTTGGGGGTAGTACCCTGCTCCAGTAATTGTAGTAACTTTATTCGGATCTGACCATGTATCATCATAAGTATAGAAATAACCGTTGGACACATATTCAGCATTAAAAATATTATTTACCAAACCTGAAAACACGATGGATTTAAAAATATTGTTTGTCTTTATTTCATAGGTTACATTAAGGTCATTTACAAAATAGCTGTCTAATTTTGAATTTTCATGCTCAATATTACTCATATACTGCTCCCCTACAAACTTAGATAAAAAACTAATACTCATATTTTTAACTGGCTGATAAACAATATTACTACCAGCCACCACAGCAGGAGAATAAGACAGGTCTGTATTACCAAAGTCTTGTAACTCTCCATCAAATTCTGCATATTTATCAATGTTTTTATTCACACTCAATGAGAAATTTGGCTGCCATTGCAAGTTGTTTAATATATTTAAGGCTGATTCAACTTCTAATCCCAATCGGTAACTTTTCCCAATATTATCTGCAATTGGATTTCCTACATCATCTAATCTACCTGTTAAAACCAATTGATCTTTATAGTGCATATAGTAGATATTTGTGTTCAATAAAAGTTTATCGCTTTTATATTTCCATCCCAGTTCAATATCATCTAAGGTTTCAGGTTTTACATCATTATTTGCCAAATAATCAGCTCTTTTTGGTTCTTTATTAGCTCTAGCATACGATAAATAAAAATTACTATTATATAAAAAGTAGCTAAGTCCTAATTTAGGATTGAAGAAATTGTTTTTATCTTTAAAATTAATCTCATAAGGCCCTTCATCAATTCCATTTACTTTATAATTTACATTTCTGTATTGCATGTCGGCAAAAATATTCCAGTTGTCGCTAATTTCATATTCTGCTTTAGCATAGAAATTGAAGTCTTTTTTAACCCCGGTATTTTCATAAAACCTATCGCTGATCATATTGCTGCCATATTTTGCCCAAATAACTTCACCAAAATGATCTCCATCATATTTATTATAAGCGCCACCAATGACTAATTTTAAATTGTCAAAATTCTTTATTGCAGAAAAAGTAGTTCCGTAAAAATCATTATCCAGCCATTTTCTTTGCACCAGGTCGGTAGAATTTACTAATTCTCCATCAATATTAATTGGTTTATAACCATAATCAGTAAAATCCCTATCATTTTTATACTGCTCGTAAAAGCCTCTGCCATAAGTATAATGAAAAGCAAGATTTGCAACCCAATCATTTTCAAAGTTATGATTGATATGCAATTGATAATGATCTTGTTTATAATCATCTACCTGGTTCTCATAAAATCCGGTAAAGTCTCCATTTTCATCTTTAATTTCACCTGCAGGATTATAAGTCCTCTCTGTTTCTAAAGTTGTAGCATCAATACCATACCAGGCTTGATAAGTTTTTTCATGGCCACCAAAAGCAATGGCTTTAATTAATGTATTTTCATTAAAGATACTTGCCGAAAGGTAAACAGATTTCAAATCGGATGAAGCCCTGTCAATGTACCCATCAGATTCAATTTTTGAAACTCTTCCTGTAAATTCAGCGCTAAAATCACCAAAGCTTTGTATGTTTCCAGTGCTGAATTGCACATTTGACTTAAATGTATTGTATGATCCTGCCGACAAAGAAACTTCAGCAGCAGCATCTTCCTGAATTCCATTGGTCGATAAACTTAAACTTGCACCAAAAGCACCTGCTCCATTAGTTGACGATCCTACCCCTCTTTGCAATTGCACACTTTGAGTTGAACTGGAAAAGTCGGGCATATTTACCCAAAAAACACCATGAGATTCACTGTCGTTCAACGGAATTCCGTTAATGGTAACATTTACTCTTGTTGCATCGCTTCCGCGAACTCTAATACCTGTATAACCAACTCCTGCACCTGCATCTGAGGTGGTTACAACATTTGGTAAGTAGTTTAATAAAATAGGTACATCCTGTCCTAAGTTTCTTTGTTCTATCTCAGCTTTTGTGATATTATTCTGTGTAAATGGAGCTTTTTTGTTAACTCTGGTTGCGGTTACCAAAACTTCATCCAAGTTGATAGTATCATTTAACATACTCATATCCTGAGCAAAAGAAATAACACTAACTAAAAATGCAATAATAAATAAGTAATCTCTTTTCATCTTAATTTACCCTTTAATAATAAACTTTTAAATTTTACGGGGTAAAAAAGGTGTGATAAAAAAGTAAGAAGAAACAAATATCCCTTAACAGCATTACCTGTCCAGGTTCTATGGGTATCATCTCAGCTAGTTTATATAAACCGGCACCCCGAAATTCGCCACAAAGTTAGGTAAGTTATTCCTAATAAACATTATTATTAAAAATATTTATCATAATTACCTAAATATAAACTTCTTAAGTAAAGCAAAATGTTTAATTTTTCTTACGGTGATTAGATTTACAAGAAAAAAATGTGAAAATTATTAATCCGTTATATCGTATCTTTGCAAAAAATTATAAAAAAATGGACTTACATAAAATTCCGAATTTAAAACATTTAGACAGTAATAACTTTTTTTTACTTGCAGGACCTTGCGCCATTGAAGGTGAAGATATGGCAATGAAGATTGCTGAAAAGTGTGTTGAAATTACAAACAAACTCGAGATCCCATATATTTTTAAAGGAAGTTTCAAGAAGGCAAATCGCTCAAGAATTGACAGTTTTACCGGGATAGGCGATGAAAAAGCTTTAAAGATCCTTGAAAAAGTTGGGAAGACTTTTGATATTCCAACAGTAACCGATATTCATGAAGTTTCTGATGCTTATAAAGCTGCTGAATATGTAGATGTTTTACAAATTCCGGCATTTTTAGTAAGACAAACCGACCTGGTGGTTGCTGCTGCCAAAACCGGTAAGGTCGTTAACTTAAAGAAAGGACAATTTATGAGTCCTGAAGCGATGCAGCATGCTGTAAAAAAAGTAAATGATAGCGGGAATGAGCAAGCATTAATTACCGATAGAGGAACCATGTTCGGATACCAGGATATGATTGTTGATTTTAGAGGGATTCCGGTAATGCAACAATACGCACCCACAGTTTTAGATATTACACATTCTTTACAACAACCTAATCAGGCCAGTGGAGTTACAGGAGGAAAACCCGAGTTAATAGAAACTATTGCAAAAGCGGGTATAGCTGTAGGAGTTGATGGAATATTTTTGGAAACTCATCATAACCCGGGTATTGCAAAATCTGACGGTGCAAACATGCTACATTTGGATCATCTTGAAAACCTGCTAACTAAACTTGTTGCTATCAGAAAAACAGTGAATCAGTTTTAAAATTAGTCCAAAAAAAACCGCCCTGAAAAGTCTCAGGGCGGGATTGGTTGAAATAAATCAACCAAAATCAACTAACCAAACCTTATTTTTTAAAAACGTATTAAGTTATTTTAAACTAAAAACGTTAACTTTTTCTTTTTGTTGTTCAATGGAGAAATTAATTTGCTTCTCTTCTTCAAAATTTCAGCTTCATTCTCTTCGAATATTTCAATATCCATGCCAAAAGCGAATAATGAAATATTAAAGTTCTCACAAAATCAAATCTAGTTGGGGGGAGTACTTATTTTGATTTTATCGCTAAACGATAATAACACGACAAAAATAGGAATAAAATTCTATTTTCAAAGTAAATTTAAAAAATAATTTTCAACATACTAATAAACATATTTTTTCGTTTTTATTTATAGGGGAAAAAACTTATTTGCTATGAAAAAAATTCTTATTTCAATTGTTATTCTATTCTGTTCAATTTCAACCTATTCGCAATCTTATTACGGAAAAGGAGATGCAAAAATTAATGCTGGTTTCGACATTTATGGATATGGAAGTGGTATAAAAGTATTTTTAGATTATGGATTATCTGATATATTTTCTATAGGTACCGGGGCTTCTTATTATTTAAGTAATGATGATACTGATTACTATATATTTGGGAGAACAGCAGTTCATCTGGGTGAATTATTAGATTTAAATGAGAGATTAGATATTTATCCGGGATTTGAATTGGGTTATCTTGAAAGAAATGATGTTGGGTTTACAGCATTTTTAGGCGTAAGATATTTCTTCACAGATA
>JBDLIB010000143.1:0-7665 GCA_039715085.1 Bacteroidota bacterium
AGACCATTTTTTGAGGACACTTTTTTAGTGAGACCCTATTTGTAAAATGGCTGATAAGGCATTGGATAAATAGTTTGATCGAATTAATATCACTGCATAGCGGGATGTATCAAATAAAATAACCAAATATCAAATAACTTCTTCAGGTTTATATAACCTCTTCAATTTTTGCCACAACATCCTTAGAGCTAATTGTTCTCATCACATCTTCATACCCTTCACAAACTTTATTGCCATAAATGGAACAAGGTATATCTGGGTATTTTTTCAGATCAGGTATCAAAGCATTTTCAATAGGCTGGTAAAATGGATAAAATCCTGTAAATGGATGGGTAACTCCCCAAATAGTGATGGTTTTTGTTCCTTGCATAGCTGCTAAATGTGCATTTGCAGAATCCATACTTACCATACATTCCATATGAGAAATAACGGCTAATTCCTGCTTTAATTTTATTTTTCCTGCTAAAGAGATTGTGTTTTCAAACTTATCTTCAATGGATTGCAATAATTCGGTTTCCTTTTTTCCTCCTCCAAAAAGTAAGATCTTATGTTCGTTATTTTTAGTCAATTTTTTAATGACTTCTTCCATCAGGTCAAGCGGATACATTTTTGATTCGTATTGGGCAAAAGGGGCAATTCCGATCAGTTTTGTATTTTCTTTTCCGATAATAGAAATAATTTCCTCACTTAGTTTTTCTTTTTCGGGGAAAACCGGATCAGAAAGATCGATTTTAAATCCTAATTCCCTGAAAACATCTGCATATCGTTCGTGAGTAGATTTTAATTGTTTAAAGACCTTGTTTTTTGTATTTGTTAAAGCTTTTTTGTCCGTTCTTCCTTTATCGATAAAAGCAATTTTCATCCGCTGTAGCGAAAAAAAGAACCGCAGTATTTTTGATCGTAATACATCATGAATATCTGCAACAGCGTCAATATCAAGTGTTTTTAATTCCTTAGATAATTTAAATAATCCAAATACTCCTTTGTGTTTTCCATCTACATCTGCTGCATAAAAATCTACATTCTTAATATCTTCAAACATGGGTTTTAAAAAGGCACGAGATAGGACAGTGATCTTTACATCTGGATTTTGAGAGGTGAAAGCTTTTAAAACCGGTACGCTCATCGCAACATCACCCATTGCCGAAAGTCGGATTACTAAAATATGTTTTGGATTATTCATAATTTAAAAAAATAATTGCTAAGATCCCGCTAGATACTGAAACAAGTTCAGTACAGGCAGAGGGATTAGTTCAACTCATATTTTTGAGTGTTCTTCTATCAAGTAATTTTCAAAAATGAGTTTCACTAAAAAAACCTGCCCAAAGATAGGCAGGTTTTCTCAAAATTATTAGAACGAATTAAATTATCCGTTAATGATTTTCTCCTGATGTGCAATTGATTCCTGGTGAATTGCTTTAAAGATCTTTTCAATAAAATCTTTTGTCATACCTTGTTCTTCACCTTTTTCAATTACTTTACTTAAAATTTCCTGCCAACGCGTGTTTTGTAATACGGCTACATTTCCTTCTTTTTTGGCCTTACCAATATTTTCAACAATCAACATTCTTTCAGCTAAAGTTTCTAGTAATTGATCGTCTTTTTCGTTGATCTCTTTACGTAAAGCATTTAATTTTGAAACAGATTCTTCTTTTTCAAAACGAGGTCTTCTTACCTTTAGGTCACTCATAATTTCAACCAAACGAGCAGGTTTTATTTGCTGTTTTGCATCACTCCAGGCTTCATCAGGATTACAATGGGTTTCAATCATTAATCCATCCATTTTAAGATCTAAAGCTGTTTGTGAAACATCAAATATTAATTCTCTGTTACCGCAAATATGCGATGGATCATTGATTATTGGAAGATTAGGAAGTTTTGTTTTTAGATCAATAGCAATTTGCCAACTTGGAATATTTCTGTATTTCGATTTTCTGAATGAAGAAAAACCACGGTGGATTGCACCCAAATTACGAACACCCATTTTGTAAAAACGTTCGATAGCCCCCATCCACAATTCAAGGTCGGGATTGATAGGGTTTTTTACAAGAACGATCTTATCGGTATTTTGAATAGCTTCTGCAATTTCCTGTACTGCAAACGGGTTTACGGTTGTACGTGCACCAATCCATAAGATATCGATATCAAATTCTAAAGCTAATTTTGCATGCTCTGCATTTGCAATTTCAACTGCAGTTAACATTCCTGTTTGTTCTTTTACTTTTTGCATCCATGGCAGGGCTTTTACACCGCTTCCTTCAAAAGTGCCCGGACGAGTACGTGGTTTCCATACACCGGCTCTAAAAACCGTTGCATCTGTTTTCTTTAAATCATGTGCAACTTCTAAAACCTGTTCTTCAGTTTCTGCACTACATGGACCTGCAATCACCAATGGGTGGTTTAATTGCATGTCTTCTAACCATTTTTTGAAATTTACGTTTTCCATTTTTTTAATTAATTGTTTATTCCGTTGAGTATTTCTTTAATCTTGTTTGTGTTTTGCATTATTGCATATACGTCTTCGGCTGATTCTTTGGTTAATATTTCTTTAAATTCGTTTAAGTTTTTAATGTATTCGTTCAATGCTTTTAAGATATTATCTTTATTCTTTAAGAATATGGGAGTCCATGTTTCTGGGTTACTTTTTGCTAATCTTACGGTAGAAGCAAACCCACTTCCTGCCATATTAAAGATTCTTTTCTCATCATTTTCAATTTCCAAAACGGTTTTTCCCAACATAAAGGAACTTACGTGTGATAAATGCGAAACATAAGCAATGTGTTTATCGTGTTGTTCGGCAGACTCCATAAAAACATTTCGCATTTTAATGCTTTCGAATAATTTTACGGCTTTTTCAACCATTTTATCACTACTCAAATGCTGCTCACAAATGATATTTATTTTGTCGGTAAACAAATCATAGATAGCAGCTTCAGGTCCTGAAAATTCTGTACCTGCAATGGGGTGAATTGCTACAAAATTTTTCCTTTTTGGATGATCTTTCACTGCCTCACAAACTCCTGCTTTGGTCGATCCAACATCAAATACCAGGGTGTTATCCTCAATAAGGTCTAAAACCTGATTAGTGATCTGGGGTGTAACATTTACCGGAACAGCAATAATTACAGTATCCACATCTTTTACAATATTGATGTCGGCTTTTTTAAAAATAATTCCTAATTCTAAAGCCTTTTGTATGTGTTCCGGATTTTTATCAATTCCATAAATAGTTGCCCAGGAAGTTTTTTTAAGTTCTAATGCTAACGAACCTCCTATTAACCCTAATCCTATAACTGCTATTCGTTTCATCTGATTCTATTTAAAACTTCTTCAATTTTACTTTCTTCCACACAAAGTGAGAATCTGATATATTTATCACCATTATTGCCAAAAATATTCCCGGGAGCAATAAATACATCATGATTGTACAACAAATTATCTGCTATTTCATTTGCTGTTTTTCCTTTCGGAACTTTAGCCCATACAAATAATCCTGTTGTATTTTTATCATAATTGTAACCTAAAGTGTCACAAATTTGCCAAACAATTTTTCTGCGATTTCTGTAAATTGAATTCATTTCGTCAAACCATTTCGAAGGTAGATTTAACGCAGCAATAGCACCTTGCTGGATTCCGAAATACATACCCGAATCCATATTGCTTTTTACCTGTAAGATATTTTTGATATTTTCTTCATTTCCTAAAACCATTCCAACTCTCCAGCCTGCCATGTTAAAGGTTTTACTTAGAGAATTTAATTCGATAGCGACATCTTTTGCTCCTTCGTAAGCTAAAATACTTTTCGGATTATCATTTAAGACAAAGCTATACGGATTGTCATTAACCAATAAAATTTCATTTTTTTTGGCAAATGATATCAATTTTTCAAACAATTCATCAGTAGGTGTTGCCCCGGTTGGCATATGCGGATAATTTACCCACATAATTTTTACTTTACTCAGATCTGATTTTTCTAAAGCATCAAAATCAGGGAACCAATTGTTTTCTTCTAATAAGTCGTAAAAAACAGGTTTTGCTTCCACCAAATTTGTAACGGAGGTATAAGTTGGATACCCCGGATTTGGGATCAGAACTTCATCTCCGGCATTTAAAAAAGCCATTGAGATGTGTAGAATTCCTTCTTTTGATCCCATTAATGGTAATATTTCAGAATCTTTGTTAACTGTGACCTTGTAATATTTTTTGTAAAAATCAACCATAGACCGGCGCAGTTCGGGTACACCCTGGTAACTTTGGTATCCGTGGTTGTGTGCTTCAGCGGAAGCGTTATTAATTGCATCAATAACTTGTGGTGGTGGAGGCAGATCGGGGCTGCCAATACCCAAATTAATGATTGGTTTACCTTCACTTATCAGCTGTCTTACTTCTCTAAGTTTAATAGAAAAGTAATACTCTTTCACACTTTTTAATCTGTTTGCTTTCTCAATCATTACAGCGTTCTATTCTGTTGGTATTCTCCTAATATTTTTAAGCTATTTGCTTTTTTATTGATCAAATGCAGGGCATTTTCATATAATTTAAAATCTTCAATGATCAGATCGATAAAAAAAGCATAGCTCCACGGTTTATCGATAATTGGCATAGACTGGATCTTCGTTAAATTAATATCGTGTTTTGCGAAAATGTCTAAAACTTCGGCCAAACTTCCTTTGTTGTGTTTGGTGATAAATTTTATAGAAGATTTATTTTTGTCATGTCCGATTTTACTTTCGTGATAAGGTGTATTTTCTCCTTTTTTAAGAACAAAAAATCTTGTTGAATTATCTTTTATAGTTTGGATATCATCTCTAATTATCTCTAAATCATAGAGTTCGGCAGCTTTTTTACTTGCAATTGCAGCAACCCCTTTAATTTGTTCGTTTTGAATTCTTTCAGCAACTTCGGCAGTATCTTGTTCTTCGACTAATTTGATGTCAGGATGATTTCTAAAGAATTTTCTACATTGCAAAATTGCCATAGGGTGTGACCATACCTCTTTTATATCTTCTAATTTCTGTCCCTTTAATCCCATTAAGTGATGATGAATATTTAGATAGAATTCCCCTTCAATTGACAGTCCATATTCATCGATCAAGGCGTAGTTAGGTAATATTGCTCCGGCAATTGAATTTTCGATTGCCATTACTGCAGTATCCACCTTATCATCCTTTAATAAAACAGGAATTTCGGTAAATGTTAAGCATTCTGCCAATTCGATTTCTTTACCAAAAAACTGTTCTGCCACAATGTGGTGAAAAGAACCTTTTATACCTTGAATTGCTACTTTCATTGTCGTTTTTATTCTAAAAAAAAAGTCCCGATTTATATCGAGACTTTTCATGTTTTACATTATTTATATTTTAAACATATAGGGTCTCGCTTTTATTTTGAAAATAAAAGTAAAAGTAAAAACGAGTAAAAAAATTATATGTTTTCTCCATCTTTTTTAATTATGGCAGCAAATCTATAAATATATTTTTTAATTGCAACAATTTTTAATGAAATATTAACAGATTATTTAAAGATTGATGGATTAGGTAAATAATTATTAATTGAAAAGGATATTTTAATAGATTTATAGTAGAGCATCTCTAACCGGAAGTTGGAACATACGGCCGTGCATCTCTTAAAATCATTTCAAAAAATAATCAATAAAGATAAAATTCAACTAAAGTTTTGTTTATTTGTAATTAAATATTTTATCATGTCAATTCTCGTTAAAAATACTTCCAAGCTTTACGGAACTCAAAAAGCATTGAACGATGTAAGTTTTGAAATAGAGTCTGGTGAAATTGTTGGATTTTTAGGTCCGAATGGAGCAGGTAAATCGACTATGATGAAGATACTTACAACCTATATTCCACAAACTGAGGGTGAAATTAGAGTCAATAATTTTGATGTTGATCAAAATCCGATTGAAGTGAAGAGATCTGTTGGCTATTTGCCCGAACATAATCCTTTGTATATAGAAATGTATGTAAGAGAATACCTTGCATACAACGCTGAAATTCATAAAATTGACAAATCGAGAATTGAAGAGGTAATCGATCTGGTAGGTTTAACACCCGAATCGCATAAAAAGATTGAACAACTATCAAAAGGATATCGCCAAAGAGTAGGGTTGGCAGCAGCACTTTTACATGATCCCGAAGTTTTAATATTGGATGAACCAACTACCGGATTAGATCCAAATCAATTGGCAGATATTCGAAATTTGATAAAGGAAATCGGGAAAACCAAAACAGTACTTTTATCAACACATATCATGCAGGAAGTAGAGGCAATGTGCGATCGTGTGATCATTATCAATAAAGGAAATATTGTAGCCGATAAAAATCTAAAGGATCTGCTAAAACATCAGGAACAGATTATCGAGGTTGAATTTGACCTGAGCGTTGAACAACAACTTTTGAATAAAATTAAAGGTCTGAAAGAAGTAGAAAATAAATTTGATAATACATGGCAACTTACTTTCGACTCATCAGAAGACATGCGCCCTGCAATTTTTGATTTTGCGAATGAGAATGGATTAAAAACTTTGCAGATGCAGCAAAAAATTTCAAGTTTGGAAACATTGTTTAAGGATCTGACAAGCAAATAACTTTCTCGAATTCATCAAAAGTCTTTAATTACCATTTCAATTCCACTTAAATAACCTAAACCAAAAAGGTTTAAATGTACTAAATTTGGGTATAAGTTATGGATTTTAATTCTCTCTTCCCAGCCTTTTTCCAATGGAAATGAATGATTGTAAAAAGTAAGATACGAATTGTCAAATCCGCCAAACATTTGTGTCATGGAGATATCTACTTCACGATGTCCGTAATAGATCGCCGGATCAATAAAAACCGGTGTGTTATTCTTTCCTTTCATTAGATTCCCTCCCCAGAGATCTCCGTGAAGAAGAGATGGCTTTTCTTGGGGAATGATTTCATTAACTTTTTTATAAAAATTTTCAAAATGTATTAAGTGTTTGACATGAAGCAAATTATCATCATATCCTGATTTCACTAACGGCATCAGCCTGTTTTCGATAAAAAAATTTTCCCATGAGGGTTTCTGCGTATTATCCTGATGTAAAGAACCAATATAATTATCGTATTCTAAACCAAAGTCATTGCTAAATGATTGGTGAATCTTCACAAGATCATCAGCAAAATTTTTCCAAAAAGAGGGATCAACAGGACTTTCTTCAATAAATTCCAAAAGTAAGAACTGGTATTCAGAATCAGAAAATGTAAGTATAACATCAGGTGCTTTGGTTCCTGTTTTGGAAATAGATTCTAAACCCAATTTTTCTTTTTGAAACATTTCGGGGAATGCATCTCTTCGGTTTACTTTTAGAGCATAAACATTATCAGAAGTATGAATTTTATATGTATCATTGATATCGCCTCCCAATAAAGATGTTATCCTTTTAATTTTTTCTTCTAGTTTTTCTTCTAGTTTTTCTTTGAAATACATGTCTTTAAGTAAAAAAATAATTGGTTATATGGTTGATTTAATAGAGTTTCTCTGATTTAACTGTTAAGATTATTAATTTTCCTTACAGATTTAGCAGATGAACGCTTAAATATCAGCGAAATCTGCGAGAGATTATTTTAAATTAAAAAACACCATTTATCAATTAAATTTATGATTGAACCAAAAAATTGATATAGCTAA
>JBDLIB010000144.1:0-7650 GCA_039715085.1 Bacteroidota bacterium
ATCAATTGTATATCAATCATTTTGATTGATTTTATACTTACTAGCAATAGATTCATAACCCGGAGGTCGGCAGTTCGATTCTGCTCCTCGCTACAAAAAAGACTGCAAATTGCAGTCTCTTTTCATTTTATTCTTCCTCAAAAACAATATGCTGATAAGCTCCAATATCAGGATTGGTTGCCCTGTCAACACCTAAAATATCCACTGGCACTTGTAAAGCCGCATTTTTATCTGCTTTGTTTATTGCTTCTGATTCTTCTCCGATGATGTACTGGTTAGTTTGTATGCCTTTAAAGTCAGCGTTTCCGTTCAAAATATTTTCCCGGTAGTGACTCGTATCCTCAAAGTCATACAAAGGATCATCTTTGAACTTGCTATTTACATCATTGAATCTTACCAGGTTATTTTTAAGATTATAATTAAAATCTGCCTCCCCTGAATTTTCCAGTATCAATTCTAAATTTTTATTACCATCAATAATACAATTTGAAAAATTTGCTTCCTTCAGATCTCTGGATAGAAGTTTTTCGGTTCCATTGTCATTGTATTTTAAAAAATTATTAACCAAAAGAGTTGGATAATCTCTTATTCCACTCCTCCAAAAATTGGCCAAAGTAAGATGGATGAAATTATAGGTACCGCCAATAGTACAGGCCAAAGATGCCATACCGTTATTAGCAATCACCAAGTTTTCTCCTTTTATGTTTGCAGTGCGGCCTAACAGACCAAAATTTGACGTATTATAGATTTGAGTGTTGTATATTCTTAATGTTGGCTCTGTCAAACTACCAATAGAATCCATCAAAATACCAATCGCATTATTTTTGATAATTGCATTTTTAATTTCATGTTCCTTACTTCCTGCCCTTAGCCAAACTGTACTCCATTGCCCCGGTATTTCACTATAACCGGGTTCTAATCTGTCCCCTTCAAAAATTACTTCTTCACCTAATTCACCATTTACTTTTAAGGTAGCATTTTTATCGACCAATAATCCAGAATTCTTATGAAAATGAATTCTTGTTCCTTTTTCTATCGTCAAAGTCTTATCTTCCGGAACACCTACAAAACCATATACCACATAAGGCTTTTCATTGGTCCATGTTGTATTTTCTTTTAAATAAAATCCATCGACGGCAATTTCATCCCCTTCTCCATCAATACCTAAGACTATCCTTTCTTTTACACCATGTACATCTCTTTGCGGATATAAAAAATATGCATCCTGAACCAAGGTAACCAATTTTACGTCCTGCTGTCTGCTCCCGGAATCAAAAACTATAGAATCTGTGTAAATCGGATTTACAACTTTACTATGATCAATAGTTGCTTCGATAAAAACAAAAATACTATCACGTGCTAAAATATCAATATTTTCAAATGACCCATCAGAGATACCATCAACATTTAAGCGATAAAATGAATTATCACCTCTTCCTAACTTAATAGAAGGAATAGTAATATTACTACTACTTTTATTGTAGATCTTTAATGTACGGGTACTTGAACTAACATTGGTAAAAACAGTATCTAAAAAAACAGTATCTTTTGAAAATTGAAGATTTCCTGTACTTGGTATAGTTCCAAAAGCATCATCTTTACAAGAAAAAAACTGTAAAATAAATATCAAAAATAGTAAAATAAATATTTTGTTCATCAATTCTATTTCTCAGTCAATTTTATTTCAAAAACTTTATTCCAGTTCTTTCCTGTCACAAACAACCTGTTCTTTTCTTCATCATAAGCAATCCCATTTAACACATTGTCTTCACCTGACTGACCGGCCTTGCTCTGTAAACCTTTCAAGTTTACAATTCCTTCAATAGCTCCATTTACAGGATCAATGATCAATATTGCATTTTGCTGCCATATATTGGCATAAATTTTACCCTGTACGAATTCTAATTCATTCAACCTCTCTGCTTTTCGCTTGTTGGTATACGCCTCAATGAAATTTTCTTCCTGTAAAGAATCCATATTTAAAAACCAGATACGCTCAGTACCATCTGTTTTGATTAAATTCTGATTGTTATGAGACAATCCCCAACCTTCTTTACTTTGCTGATAATCAAAAGTATTTTCCAATTTAAAGGTTTCTAAATCATAGATAAAACCCTTATTGTTCTGCCAGGTCAATTGATAAACTTTATCATTATAAATAGTCAATCCTTCGGCAAAATACTTTGTATCCAAATCTAACTTTTTCAAAACTTTTCCGGTTTCTAATTCAACCTTTCTTAAACTAGATTGTCCGTATTGACCTGTACTTTCATATAAAAATCCATTATGATATTCAAATCCCTGCGTAAAAGCTTTTTCATCATGCGGAAATTCATTAATTATTTCATATTTAAAAATCACAGGTGCTTTTGAAGCCAAAAAATAAATTGTATTGTTTATTTGTTTTTCTTTACCATCATAGAAAACCTTTGCAGAAATTGCCTGCACACCCAATTTATTATTCTTTATATCAATATTTTCAGGACTTGATAAAGGCAATCCGTTCAAAAAATACTGCACAGAATCAATTGGTTGTCCATTTTTTTCTTTTACCGATAAATTCAGGGCTTTATTTACCTGGATCATTTTTGGTGATTCAAAAACCAGCTTGTATTTGTTGCCACAAGAATGGATTAAAAACAAACCAATTGGCAATAAAAACATTATAAATCTTTTCATAAATAAATTTTTCTACAAATAAACAAAATAATTGTTTGAGATTAAAAAAATATAACTAAATTTGCACACTCAAAAATCAGCATAGGCTGTGTTTCTTTTAGAGAAGCGAAAGTAAAAAATTAAAATGAGATAACGATGAGAAAAGATATTCATCCAAAGAATTATAGAATGGTAGCATTTAAAGACATGTCAAATGGTGATGTGTTTTTAACAAAATCAACTGCAGACGCAAAAGAAACTCTTGAAGTAGAAGGAGTTGAATATCCATTGGTTAAATTGGAAATTTCAAGAACATCACACCCTTACTATACTGGTAAGATGAAATTGGTGGATTCAGCAGGTAGAATTGATAAATTCAAATCTAAATACGCTAAATTCAAAAAATAAAAGATTTATTTTTTAATAAGTTAACTATTTTTATAGTAATTAATCCTTTTAATTTTGAAATTAAAGGGATTTTTTTATATATTTAACATCAATTTGTGATTTAAGTCACAGTCCATTCTGTCGTATTATTATACTTTTGTAATAAATCGACACACTTTATATAATATCTCCCCTCGATATACGTTTATGATAATATATCCACTTTTGGATATTAATGAGATCTATTATGATTAAGCAAGAGAAAAGAATTGAGGTTATAAGCGAGTTTTTTGTTACAACTCATTTTATTGAAAATGTCATCAACGATTTTATTGCTGATAAAATTGGCATCGAATACAGTGAAGATTCTGAAATGTTCGGCAAAAATAAATTTGCCCTGTCTTACGATCAAAAAATAGAGTTTTTATTAGAAACCGAAAATTTTTCTATTATTGATAAAAGTAAATTATCGGCCTTCAGAGGAATAAGAAATGAATTTTTAAAATTTGGCTCAGCAAATTCTTTAGAAGAGAGCTTTAATTCTGTTGACAATAATGCAGATTTCTTATTAATTCTATACCCTCAGGATACTTTCTTACCAAGAAATGAAAAATTAACTGTTGCCCTTTATAATTTGATTAATGATGTAAAGGAGTTAGTTACCACTCTTACAGGAAAAACAAATAAAGATAAGAGTAATATATCTTTCTTAAGGAAAAGAATGAATGCTCCCTATTTAAATAAAGTTTTCACTATGTTGTTTTCTTTAATATTATTGAAATAACCATCACATTCTAAATATTTATTAGAGGCCGGATCTTTCGGTCTTTTTTTTTGATTTTTTTTACACTTCATTCATATCTAATATGATAAAATCCTAATTTAGTGTAACATTTTTGTAATTTGCATTACTAATAAAAAAAACATTTATAAAAATTACACTATGAGAACAATAAAACTAATCATCATTACAATTATTTTTACAACGATTTCTACAACATCAATTGCTCAAACTGCTGATGAAATAATTACAAGTTATTTTGAAAATACCGGTGGAATTGAAAATTGGAAAAAACTGGAAGGTATTAAAATGGATGCAAAAATTAATCAAAACGGCATGGAAATACCTTTAGAGATTTTTCAATTCAAGAACGGTAAACAAATGACTGTTATTAACTTTCAGGGCAAACAAATCAAACAGGGTGTTTTTGATGGCGAAACACTATGGGGAATAAATTTTATGACTCAAAAAGCAGAAAAAAACGACAAAGAAACCACCGAAAACATGAAGCTGGAAGCAAATGACTTTCCAGATGCATTTCTCAATTACAAAGAAAAAGGATACACAGTTGAATTAATGGGTAAAGAAACTATAGATGGAGCTGAAGCCTTTAAAATTAAATTAGTCAAAGAACCTGTAACCGTTGATGGAAACAAAGAAGAAAATATTGCATATTACTATTTTGATGTAGACAATTTTGTTCCTATTGCTGCACAAAGTGAAATTAAATCAGGTCAGATGAAAGGTAAAATTTCTGAATCTAAAATGAGTGATTATGAAGAAGTAGATGGGATTTATTTTCCATTTTCACTAACACAAGGATTGAAAGATCAACAGGGACAAGCAATTACAATTGAAAAAATTACTTTAAATCCTAAAGTGGACGATAAAGAATTTGAATTCCCGGAAGAACCTGAAACACCTGCAGAAGAAACAAAAGAATAATTTTTATTAAAGATCCTCAATTATTATTGGGGATTTTTTATTCAACCCAATCTCAAAATTAATTTTATGAAACCTATATTTTTAGGAATACTTATTTCCTTTTTACTGCCTATTCATTCTAATTCACAATCAACTGACACTCTAAATGCCGAAAATTTATATGGTGATCTAAAAGCTCGTCATATTGGTCCGGCTGTAATGAGCGGAAGGATTAATGACATGGAAACCCATCCTACCAACCCCAGAATAATCTATGCAGGAGCAGCGGGTGGTGGAGTTTGGAAATCAAATAATGGAGGGACAACTTTTAACTCCATCTTTGATGATTATTGCCAATCTATTGGAGCAATAGCTCTTGACCCAAATGATCCCGATAATACAATTTGGGTTGGTACAGGCGAAACCTGGACACGTAACAGTGTTTCTATCGGAGATGGATTATATAAATCTAACGATGGTGGCTCATCTTGGACCAAAATAGGATTTGAAAATTCTGAACGCATCGCTAATATAGCTATTAATCCAAAGAATTCTAATGAAATATATTTAGGTGTTTTGGGTGCGCTTTGGTCTGATAGTGAAGAACGGGGCGTATATAAATCTTCAGATGGAGGTAAAACATGGAACAAAATACTGTATGTTAATCCGAAAACCGGTTGTGCAGACTTCGCTATGGATCCTAACAATCCCAATATTCTGTATGCTTCCATGTGGGAATTCAGACGTACAGCCTGGTCTTTTGAATCCGGAGGAGAAAACAGTGCTTTATACAAGTCTATGGACGGAGGCAAAACATGGAATAAAATCCACAATGGTTTTCCGAAAGGAAAATTAGGAAGATTGGCTATTGCAGTTGCTCCAACTGATTCCAATATTCTGTATACAGTTATTGAAGCGGAAGAAGACGAAAGAAAAGGCTTATACAAAAGTGTGGATGCAGGAAAAAACTGGAAACAATTAAATAATGATTTCGGAATAACGGTAAGACCTTTCTATTTCTCAAGGATTGTAGTTGACCCTAAAAATCCGGATATTATTATCAAAGGTGGTTTATCAGGTTCTATTTCTAAAGATGGTGGCAAAACATTTAAAAACCTTGGGAATATGCATAGTGATATTCACGATATAGTTTTTAACATAAATGATTCAGATATTATTTATGCCGGTACAGATGGAGGTGTTTACAGATCATGGAATCAAGGTACAACAATGGAAATAGTTGAGAATCTACCATTATCTCAATTTTATCATGTTAGTGTTGACAATGATACTCCTTATAATGTTTACGGAGGATTACAAGATAACGGCTCCTGGTACGGACCTTCATATGCAAGAGGTGGAATCAAAGCAAAAGACTGGAATCCTGCAGGTTATGGTGATGGCTTTAGAGTTCTTAGACATCCTACAAAGAAAATTATTTATTCTGAAATGCAGGGAGCAGAAAATATCTGGCGATATGATGTTGATAAAAAGTTAGTAAAAACCATTCAACCATTACCAAAAAAAGGAGATCCAAAATTAAGGTTTAATTGGAATGCCCCTATAAGCACAAGTTCTCACCAACCGGACAGGATCTATACAGGGAGTCAGTTTCTACACAAATCAGAAGATATGGGAGATACCTGGAAGATAATATCACCAGATCTTAGCACAAATGACAAGACTAAACAAAAACAAGAAGATTCAGGTGGCCTATCTAAAGACAATTCAGGTGCAGAAAATAACACTACAATCTTTACTATAGCCGAGTCTGAATTAGATGAAAATATTATTTGGGTAGGAACAGATGACGGAAATGTTCAGGTTACAAAAAATGGAGGAAAAAAATGGATTAATACCACAAAGAACATTACCGGATTACCAAAAAACACCTGGGTATATCATATAGAAGCCAGTTCTCATGATAAGTCAACAGCTTATGCAGTCTTTGACGGACATACAAAAGGTGATATGAACACTTATGTATATAGAACAGATGATTTTGGTAAAACATGGAAAAGTATTTCTACTGATAATATTCATGGTTTTGCAAGAAATATTCAGGAAGATTATGTAAATCCTAATCTTCTCTTTTTAGGAACTGAATTTGGATTATACATTACTCTGGACGGTGGAAATAGCTGGAGTAAGTTTACCAACAATATGCCTGCTGCTGCAGTTCACTATATTGATTTACAAAAACGAACCAACGATTTGGTAATGGGAACTCATGGCCGAGGTATTATTATTATTGACGATATTTCTCCTCTAAGAGGAATTTCTAAAGAAATTATGGAAGAAAAGGTTCACTTTTTTGAAATGAAACCTTCAATAATGAAAGATGAAAATGGATTTTCCGGTAATTTTGGTACAGAAACACAATTTACAGGAGAAAATCCGACCTCAGGATGCTTAATTAAGTATTTTTTACCTAAACGCCATACTTTCGGGAAGATGAGCATGGAAATTCAGGATATGAATGGAAACAAAATGACGACTTTAAGTCCTGGTAAATCTAAAGGAATCAATATAGTAAGATGGGGATATCAAATAAAACAACCCAAGGTGGCTAAAGGAAAAACTTTTAGTTTTAGCGGATTCACAGCACCAAAAGTAAAAGCCGGGAAATACAAAGTAATTCTAACAAAAGGCAAAGATACCTTTGAAAAAGAATTTATTGTAGAATATGACAAAGGCACAGGATTGAGTGATCAGGACAGAGAATTAAAACACAACACAACTATGGAACTGTATGATATGACTCAGGAATTAGCCTATTTGGTCTATGAATTAGATGAAATTCAGGCAAATACTAATGATGAAGAATTAAAAGAGAATCTACAAAACCTGAAAGAAACCTTAGTAATAACTACAGGCGATAACTATGTGGGTGCTTCAGA
>JBDLIB010000145.1:0-7554 GCA_039715085.1 Bacteroidota bacterium
TTTTACAAAACCTGAAATTACTGCTTCAGGACGTGGCATACATCCGTTGATATACACATCAACAGGTAAGTATTGATCTAAACCATTGATTGTGTTATAACTATCATAATACATTCCTCCGTTGATAGTACATGATCCAAAGCCGATTACGTACTTAGGCTCCTGCATTTGTTCGTATACTCTTATTACTCGTTTTAGAGTTTTAGTTGAAAGGTATCCTGTGATCAATAAAACATCCGCCTGACGGGGTGTAGCTGCACCTCTGATTCCAAATCTTTCGGCATCATAACGCGAAGTCATTGTCGCAGGAATTTCAATTGCACCACAACCGGTTCCATAAGCCATTACAAATAGCGAATGTTTTCTTGCGAAATTTCCGATATAATCTACAATCTTCTGTGAATTTTTATCATTTTCCATAATTCTATTCTTATGTTATACCCCTTTGTTCTCAGGGGGCTAGTTAATAAAAACGGCCAATAGCACACCAATAATCCCTAAAGCTGTAGGCCATCCCCAAAAATATCTAATAGCTTGTTCTGTTCGGTATCTCGGATTGATCCATCCGTAGAAAACCGGAATCATATAAAGCAAAAATGTTTTTACAAGTAATATGCCAATTCCGGCAAGTGTTGCCAAAATACCTGAATCATCAGGATTCCCCGCACCACCTAAGAATAAGTGCACATATAAAGTCAACTTGATAAAAGCAAAAATTGCTCCACCACTCATCATCGTTCCTAAGTATTTACCACCGAATTCTGATATAGGACCTGAAGCCAATTCCGCAGGAGCTCCCACAATATCAAACGGTGAATATCTGAACATTCCCAGCGAAGCTAAAAGTGCCGCTAAAAATGAAAAAGGATTCGAAAAAGCCATCCATACTCCTGTTTCATGCTGAATTTGAGTTAAATCCTGTACAGAAGTTGTTTTATATTGTATCATCAATGCTACCAAAGCCAAAACAAATGGAATTTCATATCCAACCATCTGACTCAAACCCCTGGTTACACCAATGGCTGAGTTTGGATTTCCTGTTTGACCGGCACCTAATGCCATCCCCAATGATCCAAAAACCATCATATATAATAGGAATATCAAGTCACCGTGAAAAGATAAATTAGGGAACCATAGATTTCCATTTAAAATCGGGATAAACATCAATACAGTAACCGCAGCGATGATAATCCATACAGGTGCCATATGCCCCATAAAACCATGGGCGATGTTTGTTTTCTTACTTTGCAATTTTAACAGGTCCAAAAAGTTTTGGTGAACAGGAGGCCCGTACCTGTTTTGTACTCTGGCAGTTAATTTTCTAACTATCCCACCATAGAGCATACCAACGGCAAAAGCCATGATAGTGGTTAAAATTGCTCCAAATATTTTTAATCCTAAATCTTCCATTTTTATTAAATAAATTCCTTTGTAATGATTTAATTAGCGAATAGAGTATCTTTCATTAATAATAGTATTACTAAGAAGATTACTACATATACAGCGTATGTTTGACCGTTTCCGGTATAAATTTTTCTTGTAAAATCGGTTAAAGCTTCGAAGGCATTTCCAAGATCATTCCATATTTTATCCATGCTGCGCTTATAGAGTGGGGCAGCAGCTCTTTCGAATGGTTTAAAGAAATCTAACTGGAAAGTTAAATTTTCATTCTCTGTTGGAATTTCACCTGAAGTAGAAATATCTTTGGTTCCTACATTTTTAGTTCCTTTATAGCCTTTAATGGTTAAGAATGCAAAGACCACAACAAATACAACCCCGATGGATAAATTAATATAGGTCATATTTGATTCTTCTCCCCAAATATTTACTAAAACGGACATACTCCAGTTTACATCACTAAATCCTAAATAATGCATTCCATGTGCGATAGGCTCAAAAAGAACACCCGGAAATGCACCGGTAACAATTAGTAAAATTGCTAAGATCATCATTGGGATCACCATAGTGATAGGTGCTTCTTTAACATGTTCGGTCTCTTTTTCTTCCTGTCCTAAGAACAATCCGAAAAGGAATCTGTAACTGTATAAAAATGCTGCAGTACTTGAGAAGAAAATTACAATTACTAAAAAGTAATTGTTAGATTCGGTGATCAAGGCCTCATAAAGCATCCATTTTCCTACAAAACCACCAAGTGGCGGAACACCTGCAAGAGCGATGATGGAGACTAATGCAACGAAGAATGTAAAAGGCATTTTTCTGATAAGGCCTGATATTTTGGTCATATCGGTTGTTCCAACTTGTCTTTCAACAGCACCCACAACCATAAATAGAGCACCTTTAAAAATACCGTGAACTACAGCTAAAAATAAAGCTGCCATTACACCCAGTTCAGTTCCTGTAGATAAACCAACAATGATATATCCCAGTTGCGCAACAGATGAATATGCCAATAATTTTTTAGCATGTGTTTGAATTAAAGCGTATATGGTTGCCATTACAGCAGTAATACCACCAAGCCAACCTAAGGCATATCTTAAAGCGGTAACATAATTTGCATTGTCATGATTTGTATAAGAATAAGCGCTTGCCAGAACCAATCCTATACCTAAAATCCCCATTTTTGACATTGCTCCTGAAAATATTGAAGTAAATGACATTGGTGATTTTGAGTAAGCATTTGGAGCCCATACATGTAGTGGCATTAATGCAGCTTTTACTGCAAAACCAACCAATAATAATACGGGAATATATATATTTTCTGAAAAGTTAAATGCTCCGTTCTGTATAGCTTCTGCAATATTAAAAGTACCATAATTTGCTTTGATAGAAACAATGGCAGTAAGCATAGCATATGCACCGATAGCGCTAAAGATCATATATTTCATTCCAATTTTTCTGGAATTGTAACCATTATAAATTACAATCAGATAAGATGACCAGGTCATGATCTCCCAAAAGATAAAGAAAGTAATAAAATCCTGGCTAAAAACGATACCGATCATCCCGGTAACGGACAAAAGAAAGTTAGAATAAAAATACCCTAATCTTTCCTGATCTTTCATATATCCAATGGAATACAATGAAGCCAAAGTACCCAAGCCCAAAACAATAATTGCAAAAATAAATGTATAAGGTGTGATACCAAACTGCATTGGTATTTCACCTAAAGTGAATTGAAAAGTATCACCAATATTTACTTGTGTGAAAAACAAGAAACTCACCAAAGCGATAGTTGCAAATGTGACAATTCCGCTAATTTTTGGGGCAACTTTATTTACAAGGAAAGTGAGTAATGCTCCTGAAAATAAGATTGTTATAAGTAAAAAGAATATGTTCATTTTATTTAATTTATTGAATTGGTAAATCAGCGTTCAAAACAAACCTTATGTATGAAGCTTTATCTAATAAAATATCTGCTGCATTGTGTAAATATCCTGTAATTAAGTCGGGATAAAATCCAATAACTAAAATCACAACACCTAAAACTCCCATTGCTATCATGGCATTGAATTTTGGCCTGTAAACCTCAATATTGCTTTCCTTGTCAGGGAAATATAATTTTCCAACCACACGGAAATAATAAACGATCTCTACAACACTAACTGCTAATATAGCTGCTATCAGTAAGATCATATTTTCATCAGCTGCAGCTGTTAAAACATATAGTTTACTCCAAAATCCTGAAAAAGGAGGAAGGCCAACAATTGCAAAAGCACCTATTGCAAAAAGAATTGAAATAAATGGTAATTTTTTAGCAATTCCGCTTAATGAGTTGATGGTTTTATCTTTTGAATTATATATCAAAATACTTCCGGTCATGAATAACAAACTCTTGATAACAGCATGGTTAAATAATAAGAACATAGCTCCGAAAACGGCTTCTTTGGTTCCTATTCCGAAGGCGATCAAAGCCAATCCCATTTGACCTATACTCGAGTAAGCCAACATTCGTTTTAAGTTTGTTTGTCTTAGAGCGGAAGCTTCGGCAATGATCATGGTTATCAAACCTGCTGTAATTAAAAAGTCATAAGCTCCGTCAACATCGAATAATGTAAAAATAATTCTTATCAGTCCGTAAACTCCGGCTTTTACAACAATTCCGGCGAAAGCACTACTTGTAGGGCCGGGCGCTTGTGAATATGCATCCGGTGCCCATCCGTTTAACGGGAATAATTCGGCTTCAATTCCAAAACCTACGATAAATAATAATAGGATGGTTGCTTTAATTCCCTGAGGAACAGTATGCATTCTTTCGGCAATTTCAGCCATATTTAAGGTTCCTACCTGTGTATAAAGGATTAAAATTGCCAACAATATCAGTGCAGAAGCGAAACCTCCGATAAGCAGATATTTGAAACCGGCTTCGGCTCCATCCCTTCCTCTATAGAATGAGGTAAGAGAAATTGCAGTAATGGCAACGATCTCTAAGAATACGAACATGTTGAAAATATCTCCAGTGATGATAATTCCGATGGCTCCGGTGATCATCATCATTTGTAGAATATTATAGGATCTTAATTCTCCTGCGTCTATTACTTTTTTAAATCTAAAACCGTACAGCCAGATCAAAAATCCAAGTACGGAAATTAAACTCACTAAAAATCCGCTAAAAGGGGTGATAACTAAATTGATCCCCCAGGGAGCTTCCCATCCGGCAATAACTTCAGAAATGTAACCAACTTCATTTACTTCCTGCATTAAAACAAAAGAGATGATGATATTGTAGAACATCACAATTCCCGGAATAATTCGCGGCAATTCCTTGTTTATCTTTGATAATAGAGGGATTGCAAACGCAGCTACAAGCGGTACGAATATATAATGTATAGGTGATATTACCATTTTAAATATTTTATTTGATCAATTTTAGCTGTATTATGGTGCTTGTATAATCGGATGATTAAAGAAAGAGCAACTGCTGTAATTGCAAATCCGATAATGATCGCTGTTAAAACCAAAGCTTGCGGAACGGGATCAACCATTCTGTCGCCAGCATTTTCATTTCCCGGTGAAAAAATTGGAGCTGTACCATTTTGAATATAGCCAATTCCTACAAAAAGTAGGTGGATACCTGCATCAACAATGGATAGTCCGATAACCATTTTTACCAAATTCTTTTTTGTCAACACGGCGTACAAACCTATTAGCATTAAAGCTATGGAAGTACCATAAACACCAATGGTGATTATTTCGTGATATTTTGTAAATATTTCATTAAACTGTTCTTGCATTACTTTTTCGGTTTTATTTTTAATAAAATATCTAAGATCCCTGTTAGTTCAACTGCAACTTTAAATCCTACAACGATGTATATAACAGGAATAAGACCACCACTAATTAATGAGTTTAACACTCCTACATTAGTCGAATTTTCTAAGAAAGTATTTCCGGATAATAATCCCCAGATACCTATTCCAACAAAACTTAGTCCGGCCAAACTTTCAATCCAGACCATGATATTATGGTCGGTATTAAATCCTTTATAGGAAATAAGCATTAACAGGAATCCGGTTGCTACAATAGTACCACCCTGGAAACCACCTCCGGGTGTTAAATGTCCGTGAATGAAAACATAAATACCTAATAAAACTATGGTGGGAAATAATACCCTGGCACCTGTTCGCATAATTCTAGATGATGGCAGACTTAATCTTTGTGCATCTTCCTCTTCTTCTTTTCTTCTGTAAAGAATACTTGCCAATCCGGTAGTTGCTAAAAACAGAACGGTCACTTCTCCTAAAGTATCTAAACCTCTGTAATTCACGACTATAGCGGTAATTACATTAGCTACTTTTGATTTTTCAACGGTATTACTCAGGTAATATCCGGCAACGGTTTCACCGGATTCTATTTCACCAATCCTGTTTTCCCCGAAAGGGATATCGACAAATGTATCGGCTAAGGAATAACCAATAACAGCTAATAATATGATGATAAAAACTTTCTTCATTGTTTAAGATTTTTCGTCGGTTTTCATTCTCATTTCTTCTTCTTTATCAATAATTTCATCCTCATCACGGGTTGTATTTCTAATGGTAATTACAAAGATGATGGTTGTTAGTGCGATACCGATAGCTGCTTCAGTTAAAGCAACGTCAGGTGCCTGCAATAGGTAAAAGAATAATGATAAAACTACACTCACAATTCCTGTTCCCATTACAGCAAAAAGAAGGTCTCTATGATGAATTGAGTAAATTGCTGCTGCTAAAAGTACTACAGCCATTACTATTAAAAGGATTATAAATATCATGAGCTAAATTTTTTAATTTGTTTTTTAAAGGCTTTTTTATACTTGTCGATTCCGCTCTTTAATTCCGGTTTTACTCCTTTTCTGTAGGAAGATCTTGCAAGTGCATGAGAACTTAATGGGTTTGCAACTCCAATAAAGATCACTACCATCACAATTTTTAATAACCAATCAGGATTTAAAAAACCAACACCCAGGATAACACTCATTGCACCCAGGGTTGAAGATTTTGTTCCGGCTTGCAATCTTGTATAAAGATCAGGCATTCTGTAAATTCCTAAGGCACCTAAGAAAAGGAAGATTCCTCCAATTGTGATCAATGCCATTCCGATATATTCTAATATTTCCATCATAAAGCTCCTTCTATATATCTTGCGATTACTATAACTCCAACAAAACCTAATACAGCATAGATCAATGCTACATCAACATAAATGTATCTTTCAAAAACATGTGCTAACAATACCATAGCAGCAGTTATGATTATTGAAAGTGTATCTAGTGCCATGGCTCGATCACCGGTACGGGGACCTTTTACAAATCGGATCATACTAAATATCATTCCGATAGCCATAAGTGTAAAAACGATTATATATATAATTGTCATCATCTAAAATTTAGTCTTCGTAAATTTTCATTAATATTTTTTCAAAAGATTCTGCAATTTCTTTGTAAGCAACCTCAGGGTCATCAGAAGTAACATCTATCCAATGCACATAGAAAGTATCACCAATTGCATCAATTGTCAGTGTACCCGGTGTTAAAGTAATGCTATTGGCGAGTACCAATTTAGCAAAACCATTAGTGAGTTTTGTTTTGAATTTCACAATACCAGGATTTATTGGTAAGCTGGGTGAAACAACTCTTTTTGCAACGTCAAAATTTGCTTTTATTAAAGCAATAATGAATACAAAAAAGTACTGGATAAAATAGATCATTTTGTGAGGCATTAAAACATGCATTCCACAACATGAGAAAATTCTATCGGTAAATCGGGCAATAATTAAACTTACAATTACACCTGTAATTAATTCTGCCGGCTCTAAAGAAGTCGTAAATCCAAGCCAAATTGCAAACATTATTATAAATGTATACAGGAATTTACCCGGCGATGATTTACGCATTAGTAATGGTATATTTTTTTTAGCTTTCATTATATTCCATTTGTTAAATTGAAGCAAAAATATTTTAATAAAACACTTAAATACATGATATAAATCATTTTTAAAACATTAAATAATATTAATCAAATAATTTAATTAAACAACTTTAACAAACAGAAAAACAGATAAATAAAAGATAAAATAAAAATTAAGAAACTATTTACGTAACATATGTTACTTATA
>JBDLIB010000146.1:0-7470 GCA_039715085.1 Bacteroidota bacterium
ATCCTCCATTTTATGAAAACGATATATCAATATTGCATGACTAAAATCCTGAAGATCCATTAAACCATCCTGAAATTCTTCTTTTACTTCAGCGTAAGCAATATCTTCCTCTTTAAACCTTCCCTGAATTGGAATATTTTTTGGGTTTTTATAAGGTGAATGAATTACACCTATCGGATTGATCACAATTTTTTCCATAAACCTACTTCTCATAAATTTGGGCAAATCTATACAATAAAAAAATACTGTAAAGCAACTGATATTTCTTAAGTGCTAACTTTGGTCACACTAGAATGTTCACTGTTAACAAAGATGGAATTACCTATTGATAAAATCTTGAGATAAGATTGTTTATTGAAGTATCAGCCCTGTTTGAAACAGCACACTTCATCACTTTCTTTTATCAATAAATTGTTTTCAGAAATTGCCTTTACTTAAACTTTTTCTTTGATTAAATTTCCTAACTCACAGTATTAGTTTTTAAGTGATAAGCACTACAATATTAGATCTTTAGACAAACAATAGATAGTAATATTAATTTCAAATAAATCAGGTTAATCCTGTTTGTCCGCCATATTACTATACACAAACAATATCAATACTAGGATCCCCACCCTGGTGTATTAACATCTACACTTTTCTTTCCAATAATTATTACTCCAACTAATCCTAATAAAGGCACTCCTATTGACAAAACAGTTGATAAAGTCTGGTTTTTTGTATGAATCTGATTGTAATACTCTTCGGACAATAAGATCTTCACATGTTTTTTACCGTAATTTATATCAACAATATTTTCTGATAATAATTTCGCAGTAGCTGAATTTTTCTTAGCTATACCATAAACTACATCACCTTCCTTTATTAATTCATTAAAAATGTAATTGTTATTAGAAGAAGTTTCTACTTTGACTTTATTATTGGATTGAACAGCTTGATCTACAGTGGCAATTTTTGAATGATATACACTACAACCTTGAAGTATCATTAAAAAAACCAACGATAGTGATATTGATTTTAAATTTACACGTATTTTTTTCATGACAAGATTTTTAATAATAATGTCATGAAATTAGAAGTAAATCCAAAGAAAAACAATGATACTCATCATCAAAAATGATGATTGTAATCACCTTTATTGCTGAATTTTAAATATTTACTTCTTAACCCTCTTCACCAAATCTTTTCTCGAAATATGCAATTCTCTGCCTAAAGCTTTACCATTTTTATAGGTTTGGGTTCGTAGATCAAGGTTCCCCTGCGGGATTTCAAACGGGGCTGCATACTTATTTCCAAAATTTACAGGGTATGTATTGTCAATCGTATAAAAAATATCTGTACCGGGAATGGAATTTTTCAACTCACACATTAGTTTTCCATCTTCATTATACACTTTTACTATCGGCTCAAGTACGGCTTTTGAAATATTGATATTTTCATCATCAAAACGATCAAAATGTACCTGGGTACGGTAAACAAAATCATTCCAATCTTTACTTTCTTTCTGGCTCCAAAGTGATTCCGCAATAGCGAAGGCCCTTGGATAGGTCATATAAAAAGCGTAAGGAATTGTGGGAACCTCTTCCGTCCATAAATTTCCTTGTCCTCCTAAAATATATTTTGGGTTCACCTCTTCAGGAACAGGCTCAAATTCGTATGTCTTTTCAAGGCTAAGACTTCTGTAAATTTTATTTTCCACACTTACGTCTCCCTGTGTGTAATCTAAATAAGCATAAGTGTTAGGCGTCATTATGACATCATGCCCCATCTTAGCTGCCTGAATCCCTCCTTCCATACCTCTCCAGCTCATTACAGTTGCATCTTCGGCAATACCTCCGTATAAGATCTCATCCCAGCCAATCATTTTTTTACCTTTGCTGTTTATGATCTTTTCTACTCTTTTTACAAAATAACTCTGTAACTCTTTGCCATCTTTGATCTTATGCTTCTTCATGAATTTTTGTACTCCGGCATCTTCCTCCCAGTAACCGTGATATGCTTCATCACCACCCATATGAATATAATCTCCCGGGAATAATTCGGCTACTTCAGTAAAAACTTTATCTGCAAATTTGTACACTTCTTCATCGGCAGGGTTTAATGTATTTTCTATTAGCATTTTAAATCCCCCTTCACTTTGCCAATCAACAAATTTTGAACCGGGCATTACAAAAGTTGGTTTTTTATCTACAGATAATTCGGGATAAGCTGCCAAAGCCGCCATGCTATGCCCGGGCATGTCAATTTCTGGTACAATGGTTATATTTCTATCAGCTGCATATTGTACAATTTCCTTAATTTGTTCCTGGGTGTAGAATCCGCCATAAGTGGCTTTTTCTCCTTCCTCAGGAAAAGGCCTTCCTTCTCCAAACCTACCATAGCGTTCTACTCTCCATGCTCCAACTTCAGTTAATTTTGGGAGTGATTTTATTTCTATCCTCCAACCCTGATCGTCGGTCAGATGCCAGTGAAAAACATTGAACTTATATTCAGCCATTTTATCCAGATATGCTTTGATTTCATCTATAGTGAAAAAATGCCGACTTACATCCAGCATCAGCCCTCTCCAGCCAAAACGCGGATAATCTGTTATCTCACAACCGGTTATCTTTGAGTTGTATTTGTTTTCAGCATCAATCAGAACTAATTGTTTTAATGTTTGAAATCCGTTAAAGATACCTGCAGGATTATTAGCTTTTAGCATTATTTTATTGGAATTCACAACAAGATAATAACCCTCGTTTCCTAAATTTTTCCCCGTATTTTTATTTAATACGACTTGAATATATTTTTTTGGATTATTTGAACTGTTAGATCTAATATCTATTCCTTTTTTCTTTAAGTATTCATTAAATAAATCCACCTGTTTTGATAATTCAAGATTGTTTTTATCAAATTCAAAACTTACTTGGCTATCCAAAATAAATTCAGAGCTTAAAGACTTAAAATCAACCGGTTTAGGAATGATACTATTTTGTGCATTAGCAAATTGAACAAACAAGAAAAATAAAATGGCTAATGTTTTAAATATTGATGTCATTGTTTTTATTTTTTGGTATAAATATTTTGGGTCTTGCGAACTCATTTAATTCTTAAATTCTATAACTGTAGACTAACGGCCGTTCGCCTTTACTTAATTTTTAATATGTGATTGTTTTCAATTAACTTTTACACAGAGACTCACAGAAAATACACAGAGATTCACGGAGAAAATTAAATGATTTCAATAAGACGAATTATTATCAAAACCTTTTATCATTGCAGCATTCTATCATTTCCTCATTCAATTCTACAAAGTATCTTCCAGCCATTTATAAAATTCCCTATGCCAGACCAAAGAGTTTTGATAGTCTAAAACCCAATGATTTTCTTCGGGAAAATACAATAGTTTACTTTTTATTCCTTGTAATTGTGCTGCCTGAAAAGCTTCTAAACCCTGCCCTATCGGAACTCTGTAATCTTTTCCTCCCTGGATGATCAAAATTGGGGTATTCCATTTTTCCACCCTGTCAATTGGATTAAATTCATAAAAACTTCTTTGCGCTGCTTTATTGTTTTTATCCCAATAAGGGCCTCCGAGATCCCAGTTCACAAAAAACATTTCTTCTGTTGTTCCGTACATACTTCTCAGGTTGAACATGCCATCATGAGAAATAAATGTCTTGAATCTGTTATTGTGAATACCTGCCAGGTAGAATACCGAAAAACCTCCATAACTTGCTCCGATAGCAGCTAACCTGTCATTATCCACATACGATTCTTTTGAGATATCATCAATTGCTGACAGATAATCCTTCATATTTTGCCCACCGTAATCTTTACTGATCTGTTCGTTCCAGTCCACACCATAACCAGACATACCTCTGCGGTTTGGAGCGATAATAATATATCCGTTTGCAGCCATCAACTGAAAATTCCAGCGATAAGAATACGATTGACTCATTGCTCCCTGCGGGCCACCCTTACAATATAGAATAGTTGGATATTTTTTGTTTGGATCAAAATTCGGAGGGTATATCACCCAGGAAAGCATGTCTTTACCATCGGTTGTTTTTGTAATCCTTTTTTCAATTTTTCCAAGAGTCAATTCATTATAAATAGAATCATTAGCATGTGTCAATTGATCCATCTTACCGGTTTTCAGATCAACTGTATAAAGCTCGGGAGCATGATTCATATCCCTGCGAGAAACAACCATTTTGTTTTTATTATGCCCAACAATCCTATTTACATCAAACTGCCCTTTGGTAATTTGTTTTGGTTTGGAAGATCTTGAAAATCCAACCTCAAATAACTGAACAGTTCCAGATACAGGGGCATTAAAATAAATTTTATCTCCATCATTACTCCAAATAAAGGAATTTACGGTACCATCCCAATCATAGGTAAGATTAATATCTTTTCCTTTTCTACGAACAATAATATCATTCTTATCAGCTTCATATCCATCTCTTTTCATTTGCAACCAGGCCAATTCACCCTTTGAAGAAAAAACCGGAGCCACGTCATAACCTTCATTATATTCTGTAAGGTTTGTGGTTGTTTTTGTTTCTAAATTATACTCGTAAATATCGGTATTTGTACTTACAGCATATTTTGTTCCGTAGTATTTTTTAGAAACGTACAATACTTTTTTACCCTCCGGACTCCACAGATAATCGCTTTTTCCCCCGAATGGTTGCTGCGGACAATCATAAGGCTCATCTTTCATTAGGTCAATTTCTTCAGTCTCAGATTTTAAAAATAAATGACTAAATGAACCATCTTCCCAAGTATCCCAATGTCGGTAGTTCAGATTATCATAAATTTTAACATTTGATTCCGGTACATCTTCATAATGATCCTGGCCGGTAACAGGTTTGATCTTTATATCTTTTGTGTAGATCTTATACTTTCCATCCGGTGAGATCAATCTATTTGTAATGAGATCTGAATAGTCTTTAATTTGCTTCACTTCACCTCCATTCAAGGGAAGAACATAGGTCCTTTTACTTCTTTTATTTGTTTGCAGATCTACTTTAGAGACTTTATAAACCACATTTTGCAGATCATCGGTTAACCCGACTGCAGAAACCCTGTTTAATGTAAGTAGTTGCTCGGGAGTCATTATATTTTGAGCAAACAGCATGGAGCTAAGTCCAATTAATGCGAAGAATAAGTATATTTTTTTCATAGTAAAGCACTCAGTTTATTAATAATTTTTGCTTTGCGAAGATAATCAAAATACACTTCTGAGTACTATATTTATGGAATGGTTAAGTATTTGTGTAATTGTTTATTTGTATAATAACTTTGTAATATCAAATAGTAAATATTTATTTCCTTTTTTCAGATGAAAAAAGAAAGAAAAAAATCTCTTCCTGTCCGAGGTTGTTACTGCGTACCGTTCTCTATCGTACCTACATGCTCTTTCCACGCTGATGGCGTGGACGCACTTCCGGCACTTCGTTCACTACAACTTACGGACAGAACCCACCCGATCAAGTATTTAGAATTCTACCATACTATTCCTTTTCAATTTTATTCCACCTTCTCTACAAAACAGAAGAAATGAGAAGAATAAAAATAACAATTATAGTGATCGAAGATATTCCAATCGGAACCCATACGGGTGCAATCCAGGGGCGGGGTATAAGAAAAAGAACATCGATCGTTGTCAGTTTAGATGGCCATTTAATTAAAATATAAAGGGAGAGATAATAAAAGAGATCCCAAAAAGCAAAGGTCCAGAGAAAGACAATAACTCCGTCAAGCCATGTTTCTCCAACCAGAAAAGCCAGAGCTACAAGCATCACTATTGTAGCCGCTTCCCTTGTTTTTTCAATAAAAATATATCGTTTAGGAAATTTTTTAAGGGATTCTTTGTTTGATTCTGAATCGATAATTCCCAGTATTTTACGAAGGTATACCACAACCACTCCTTCTAAATGAGCCATGGCTATACCAAAAACAGCTAACAGTATAAACCTTTCCATGATCTATTAAAGTATACTCCTAAAGATAAGGGAAAAATTTCAATTTGGAAATAAAAAAGATTAGTATTAAGAAAATGTTTAGTAAACCTTTTAAACGAATGAACAGGCCGGTGCATAATTTTTAGCTCCTTTATAATTTATGATAACACACCCCTATCCTCCTAAGTTGGATTTTCCCCTCTCGATAGGGAGACTTAACATATAATCTCCACAAATAAAACGTCATTGATCTTTTCTATCTCGGGCAGAAAAGGAAAATAATAAAAAAAGACCGCCTTGACTGGCAGTCTTTTTTAAACTAACTAACTCTATTTAATTATTAAAAAAGTCCTTATATCTCATCTTTAGTCTTTTAAAAATACCATGAGGGGATTAATAAGATATAAGAACAATATTTTATGGAAAAACTTATGAAATAAGAAAAAAATATTAATCTTTATTGAGAATACATTTTCATAGCAATTTCAATTGAATTCCGACATCAAAAATATAATACATTAATTTTCTGTACAATACCCTTGAGGGTATATGATAAAATTTAGAAGAATCTTAGGTAGGGTTTGCTGAAAAAGCCCTAGATAATACACTTATCTTTACAGAATAATATTAATCCTTCCGAATTATGACAATTTGATTTTTTTAGAATATGTTTTCTGTGTGTAGCAACCGTATGTTCACTTATGTTAAATTTTTCTGCTATTTCACTATTTGTATGTCCGTTTTCAATCTCTACGATTATTTCCATTTCTCTTTTTGTGAAAAAATCCTGATATGACCTATAAACTTCCTTCCTAAAAGCTTCATTATCTATATTACTCGCTTTAAAACTCCATTTTACATTTTCACAGTTACCCATAAAAGAAACATCTGAAAATCTTGCCAAACCTATTGACAATTTTCCCCTTTCATCTGTTTGATATATAGAAGATTGACTTAAAACATTAATGTAAGTACCATCTCTTTTTTTACGCCTGTATTTTATTGATAATAAATTGTTCATACTATAATTAGGATGTTCCAAACAATAAACTATAGCTGCTCTGACAATTCTATTTAGAATATCAGCATCATCAGGGTGAATATTATTAAAGAGAAAATCTGTGGTTATTTCGTCTTCGCTATAGCCCAGAACATTTTTAAAACCTTTTTTATAAATAATCTCATTTTGAGTAAAATCAAACAAATACATGCATTCATTTTGAAATAATGCAAAGTCTTCAATTTGCTTATCAGTTTTAATTATTGAATTATTATCATAAGATTCGCAAATCTTTTCAATAAATAAATTCATATTTATTTCTTCAATACCCATAAAACAGACATTTTTTTTAAGAGAATAATTATAAATAAACTCTAAATTAATCGGGTTAAATTTAGATAAATATCAGAAGCATATAAATGATAAGTTATCAAAAGATTTTAACAAACGTTAAAGAGTTTTTATTTTTCAATCAGTTTATATAGAGACTCATTAAATATATCTACACCGTTCAAT
>JBDLIB010000147.1:0-7375 GCA_039715085.1 Bacteroidota bacterium
TTAAAGAAGTTTGTAGACGAATGTCATAAAAGAGGTATTGCTGTGATTATTGATGTGGTTTATAACCATGCTTTTAGTCAGAGTCCTTTAGCACAGATGTATTGGGATGCTGCTAATTCAAGGCCGGCGGCAAATAATCCATGGTTAAATCCTATAGCCAAACACGATTATAATGTTGGCTACGACTTTAATCATGAAAGTGCTTATACAAAGAATTATGTAAAACAAACCTTGCAATATTGGCTGGAAGAGTTTAAGATTGACGGTTTCCGTTTTGATCTTTCAAAAGGATTTACACAAAATAATACTTTAGGAGATGTTGCCGAATGGGGTCATTACGATGCCTCACGTGTAGCAATTTTGAAGGATTATGCAGATCATTTATGGTCAGTTAATCCTAATGTATATACTATCTTAGAACATCTTGCAGATAATGACGAAGAAAAAGTGCTGTCAGATTATGGAATGATGTTGTGGGGAAATAGTAACCATAATTACAATCAAAATACTATGGGTTTCAGTAGTAGTGCTGATATCTCATGGATTTCATATAAAAAACGCGGTTGGACATCACCTCATGTGATGGGCTATATGGAAAGTCATGATGAAGAAAGATTAATGTTTAAAAATCTGGAATATGGTAATAGTAGCGGAAGTTATAATGTAAAGGATATGAATACCGCTTTAGCACGTCAGGAAGCGATTGCTAATTTCTTCTTTACGATTCCGGGCCCGAAAATGATCTGGCAATTTGGGGAATTAGGTTATGATATCAGTATTGATCAGGGCGGAAGATTAAGCAGAAAACCAATTCATTGGGAGTATTTTGATGATGCCAATAGAAGAAAAATATATGATACATGGGCTACCTTGATTGCCTTTAAAAAAGAGCAACCTGCTTTTCAGACTACCGATTTTACTTTAAATGTGAATACACTGGTAAAAGGTATAGTATTAAGGCATAACGATATGGATGTCGTTGTAGTAGGAAATTTTGATGTAACTGTAAAGTCTATTAACCCTCAGTTCACAAAAACAGGAACCTGGTATGAATTTTATACTGGAGGAACGATGGATGTTACGAATACAACTTCACTCATTACACTTCAACCCGGAGAATACAGATTGTATTCAACAAAGCTATTACAGGATCCTTTACCTGTGGAAGAAGTGACTGCTGAAATACTGGATCTGACCGTTTATCCTAACCCTACAAAAGGGACTTTTAAGATAAATAAAGCCGTTAATCAAGTGGAAGTTTATGATATGATAGGTAGAAAAGTAAAGAGTTTTACAGGCGAATTTAATGCCGACAAGACCTATGATATTTCTGCTTTAAGATCTTCTGTTTATATTATTAAAATTAGTTCTGATTTTGGTAGGAGTACCAAAAAATTAGTCCTTGACTAAGACTAATTTTCTATTGATTATTCATCAGGGGTTTTTCCAAACCCCTGATTTTTTTTGTGAGACTCTTTTTTGAGGAGTTTGAAAAATGAATTCAAAAATATAAGTTGAATAAATCCCGCTGAAAAGCGGGATCTTTTGATACTTTAGCTTTAGAATATTTTAAAATAATATTCTATCTCAAGTTTTAAGAAGAATTTTTCAGATAAATCTAGATCATTTTCAAATTATTAACTTCCTGTTGGGTAAGATGTCTGAATCTTCCACGTGGAAGATCTTTTTTGGTAAGGCCGGCAAAGATCACCCTGTCTAATTTGGTTACTTTATAATTGAAATGTTCGAAGATTCTTCTAACGATTCTGTTTCTACCCGAGTGGATCTCAATACCAATTTCATTATGTGGTTTATTATCGATATAAGTAACTTTATCTACAAATACCATTTTACCGTCTAACACAAAATTATCAGAAATAGTTTGCAGGTCCTTTATAGATAATTTCTTATCTAAAGTTACATGGTACAATTTTTTAACCTGGTGTTTTGGATGGGTTAATTTTTTTGCCATTTCACCATCGTTGCTAAACAATAGCAAACCGGTTGTTAATCTGTCTAATCTCCCAACAGGGTAAATTCGTTCTTTTGCGGCATGCTGAACCAATTCCATTACCGTTTTCCTGCCCCTTTCATCATCCATGGTGGTGATGTAATTTTTAGGTTTGTTTAGTAAAACATAACGTTTTGCTTCAGGAGAAACAGAATCTCCGCCAAATTGCACATTATCTGTAGGTTTTACTTTATAACCCATTTCGGTGATCACTTTACCGTTAACCGAAACACTACCCGATTTGATATAAGTATCTGCTTCTCTTCGCGAACATATACCTGAGTGTGCAATATACTTGTTTAAACGGATCTCATCTGAATCGTCTGTTTTTGATTTGGCAGCCGGTTTCTTCTTAAAGTGTTTGATCTTTTCAGGATGTGGCCTGTAGTTTTTATCCTTTGATCTTGAGAAAGATTTTTTTGAAGTTGACTTGTTTGAACTTCCTTTTTTTTGTCGTCCTCCCGACGAGTTGCTTTTTGCAGTCATTTTTAAAATTTTTGCAAAAGTAAGAAATCAATTCAATATCAAAGTGTTAATTATAGTTTAAAATATGATATTTTTACTCTCTTGCTGTTTTTATCTTTATAAGATGAGTATATTCTTTATGTTGATTAGTCTTCTTATTTCTTAGTATATTAAAACTCACGGGGTGAATATCTTCGTAAAGGAAATATTCACCCCATGAGTAGGTCACAATAGCCTTTTAATGATCACCGAAGTATCTATCAGCATCAAACTTAATACACCAATAACAATGATAAGTTTGATAATATTATGCAGTATGATATAGTCTTTTTTGGTTTTTGCTTTCCATAGAAAAACCAAAAAAACAATCAATGAGATGCCTGCAAAGTAAAAATAATACATCATCTTACCAATTTCGGGGTATTTTGAGATAAAATATATCGGATCTAAAGTGAAAATAACCAAAATTGTAATCAATAATTTGGTGAAATATTCACCGTATTTTACCGGTATGGTCTGGTAATTTTGGGCAACATCTCCTTTAATATTTTCTAGGTCTTTGACCAGTTCTTTAATCATTAAAACCAAAAACAGGAACAATGCATGCGTAAAAATAATGGTGGAGAAATTCTTATAATACACAAAAATTGCAAAGAAGGGTAGTAGTGCTAAAGTTGCAGCCGAAAATAACCCGAGTAGGGGATATCTTTTGAGTTTATGAGAATAGATCCAAATTAGAAATATATAAACCGAAAAAAATAAAGCAGCTCGCCACGACACCAAAAATGCAATAGCAACTCCAACAAAATTTAACAGGAAATAAATATTCAATTTGGTTTTCTGTGAAACTATACTGTCTATTTTTGATTTGATTGGCTTATTGATCTGATCCTTTTCGGCATCATAAAAATTATTGATGATATAACCGGCAGCTATCACACAAATAGTAGCCAGAACAATAAAATACAGATCGATATCGAACAAGATATCTTTTAAAGATTTTTCAGGTGAAAAGATAAATATGGCAGCTAAATATTGCGCAAGGACAATAATAAAAATATTATAGCCTCTTACAACAGAAAGCATACTAAGAAACTTGTAGAAAAAAGAATATTTCTTGGTTTTTTTAGGTGTATTTTTTTGGGCTTCTTTGAGGAGATCCATAAAATGACAGAAGGTTTTTTAGAATCGGTAAACCAATTCTAATTTATACCCTTTCAATAATTTCTTTACTTTTTCATAATCTTCGGTAAAACCTAGAATATAACCTCCACCACCAGAACCACAGAGTTTTAAGTAATAATCATTTGACTCGATTCCCTGTTGCCATAGATGATGAAAACTTTGGGGTATCATAGGTTTGAAATGCTTTAAAACAACTTTGGAAAGACTTTTTACGTTTCCAAAAAGTGAACTCACATCTCCGTGTAAAAAATTATCTATACAGGCATCGGTGTAACGAGCAAAATCACGGTCTATCATTTTTCTAAAACCTTCATTTTTCATTTTATTCATGAAAATGTTTACCATTGGCTGTGTTTCGCCAACCATTTCGGAATCCAATAAGAATACAGCACCTTTTCCTTCTTTTTGAGAAGGAATTCCTGTCGCTTCCAAATTGTCTTTGGATTTGATCAAAATAGGTAAACTCAAATAGGAATTCAATGGGTCAAGTCCGGAACTTTTTCCGTGGAAAAATGATTCCATTACAGAGAAAAGATCTTTCAGTTTAAGTAATTTATCTCTGGTTAAATTTTCCAGAACAGTAATCTTGTTATCGGCATATTTATCATAGATTGCTGCAACTAAAGCTCCCGAACTACCAACTCCATAACCTTGTGGGATGCTGGAATCAAAATACATACCTTTATCGATATCCATCTTAAATTCATCTAAACGAAGTTGTAAACCATCTTGCTCCAGCGAAGTGAGATACTGATAGAAATCGGTTAATTTTTGATTGGATTCTTTTGCATTTCCGCTAAGATCATCAGAAACTTTTAAGGCTCCCTGATAGGAATTATAGGGTATAGCCAATCCTTTTGAATCTTTAATGATTCCGTATTCACCGAATAGTAAGATTTTTGCGTAAAATAAGGGACCTTTCATAAAATTTAAATTAAAAAGCCTAAAGCAATTTGGGTACAAATATACTTTTTTTATTAATAACTTGAGTTCGGTCTATGATTTATCTCACAGTTTCAGAAAAACGACGGGTATTGTCTGTCGCATAACTTATCGACCAAAGAGCTTTAATTTACAAATACACAGTTAAACAAATAAACAAATTAACCTTTTAAATTATTCCTGTGGCCTTCCATCGTAATAATAGGCTTTCCAGACATCTACTTTTTTATCAAATACATATTTACCTTCTTCCTTTAATTTTCCATTTTCATAGTAGAATTTCCAAAGTCCTTCTTTCTCTCCTTTTTCATATGTCCCGGATTCTTTCACTTTTCCATTTTCATAGAATTCTTTCCAATCTCCATCCTTCTTACCATTTTGATAGGTAGTTTCATTTTTTAATTTTCCATTTTCGAAATAAACCTTGCGGTTACCAAACAAAACACCATTTTTGTAATTTACATCCTGAAAAGTGTTACCGTTTTCATAATACCATTTAACTGTTCCATGATAAACTTCGGCATTTTGTTCTAAGGAAAGTCCTTCCATCTGTTTGGCCCCTGAGATATAAAAATCTGTAAACCAGTATCCGTTTTCTTTTTCAACACAATGACATCTGTAGTAGCTGGCTTTGTTTTTTGTGGTCTCTTTCCAATTGCTGTCAAACCAGATAGTATCTTTTTGAGCATAAGAGAATAATGTAAAGAGGCTAAGAATTATCGTAAATAAAGATGAGAAATTTTTCATGATCAGAGAATTTAAATTTAACAAAAACTTTCTAAGCAGCTTTTTGCTGAATAGAAAATATAGTTGATTGTTTTTCTCTAACCCAAAAATTCAGTTGGGGGAAATCTATAACCGCATAAGTCTTGCGCCATTCCCCACACTATCACAAATATACTGATTTTTTTGGCAAAATACCAGTAATTCGTTTGTTATAAAAGTGTTGACTTTTTCTTTTTCCCTTTCGGGGAAGAGTACATGTACATTTGCACCTGCATCCAGAGTAAAGCATATATTGGAGTCGTTATTTTGTCGATATCCCCAGATCTTTTCAATGATTTTCAATGTGTTAGGTTTCATCAAAATAAAATACGGATTGGAGGTCATCATCATAGCGTGCAATGTTAAAGCCTCACTTTCCACCAGATTCACGAAGGCGGTAAGATCTCCATTTTGCAGAATTTCTGATAATCTTGAAATGTTTTCATCAGCCTGGTCAAAACGCTGTTTAGCGAAAGGATGCTCATGCATTAAGTTATGTCCAACCGTACTTGAAACCTGTTTTTCTCCTTTATCAACCAATAAGATGGTGTCTTGATATTTTTTAAAATTTTTATGGACTTTGAATGGGAATTTCACTCCGTAAAGATCTGAACTTTCCGGAAGTTCTTTGTGTTCGCCCCATACTACCAAATCTCCTTCTACACTTCTGGCTGCACTACCGGAACCTAAACGGGCTAAAAAAGATGCTTTTTGATTAAAATATTCAGTAGAAATATTCGGATTAACTTCTTTTTCCATGCTCATCAAACAAAGTGCAAGTGCACTCATCCCACTTGCCGAAGACGCTATGCCACTACTGTGCGGAAAAGAATTTTCTGTTTTGATCACAAAATCATATTCTGTGATAAACGGAATATATTTTTCTATACGTTCAAAGAATTTTACAATTTTAGGTTTGAAATCTTCTTTCTTCTTTCCTTCAAAAATCACTTCAATACTAAAGTTATTTGAAGGTCTTTCTTTTATAGAGAATTCAAGAGTAGTTGTTGTATGACAGTTGTTTAGTGTAAAACTAATGGAAGTATTTTTTGGAATTTGTGGCTCACTCTTCCCCCAGTATTTTACCAAGGCAATATTACTCGGACTCTGCCATGTAAAACTTCCTTTTTCCAGATTTGAAGTATCGATATTTTTTGGAATGAAATCTTTTTCGGTCAAAATTGTAAATTTTTGTCAAAGATAAATCTTTAACTAAACATTTTCTAATCTTCGTATTACATCTTTTTTATAACTTCTGCTAATAGGAATAGCTTTTTTATTTACTTCAACAAGTTCATTGGTGAAGGATTCAATTTTATTTATGGAAACAATGTAAGATCTATGAATTCTTAAGAAGTCATTTTTGGGGAGTTTAACTTCAATACTTGTTATAGTTTCTCTGGTAACAATAGTTTTATCAGGTAGATGAATTTTTAAATAATCTCCTATGCTTTCGATATAATTAATCTCAGAAAAATTTATTTTTATCATTTTTCTATCGGAACGGACAAATATAAAATCACTTTTGTCATGGATGAGATTTTCTTTACTACCTGAACTAACAAGAATGTTTTCATCTGAAAATTTATTTACTGCCTGCAATAATCTTTCAAACGATATTGGTTTTAATAAATAATCTACAGCTTTCAGGTCAAAACCATCTACAGCATATTCTCTGTAGGCTGTAGTGAAAATTATCTTAATATCTTTATTGATGGATCTTGCAAAAGATAAACCGGATATTTCGGGCATATTGATGTCCAGAAAAATCAGATCAATTTTTTTTGAGTTTATAACATTAAAGGCTTCAATTGCATTTTTGCAGGTTGAAACTACATGAATAGTCTCAATCTTTTGTAAGTGATTTTCCAGAATCTCACGTGCAATTGGTTCATCGTCAACAATGATGCAATGAATGGTTTTAGCCATTTTTTAGGATGTTTAAATTCGAAATAGTTAGGTTTACTATAAACCATTTATCACTATTGTTAATTTCTAATTTATGGT
>JBDLIB010000148.1:0-7370 GCA_039715085.1 Bacteroidota bacterium
GTAAGATAGGAAAGGCTAAAAACAGCTAAAGCTACATGAATATTACTAAAAACATAGAACTCAAATATCTTTTTCAAATAAGCCATTTTTATCATAAATCTTAAAAAATATTTATCTAAAATAGTTAAAAAAATTGATTTACATTTGTTAACAATTTATTATAAATTCAAAAAAAATCAAAATCTATGAAATTATCTTTATTTTCAATTACATTTTTCATCATATTTTCATTACAACTTAAAAGTCAGGTTATTGGCTCGGGAGAAGCAGGTTTTAATGATCAAAATCCAATAAAACTTAACAAACCCATTCGGTTTTCACCTTACAAAAATGGTTCGCTTTTATTTGTTGATTTTAATAATTATTCCATTAGAAAATTAGACCGGAATGGAACCGTAACCACTTTATTCGGTGCACCAACAAAAAAAGGTTTTAAAGATGGAAAAGTAGACAGTGCCTTATTTGATGGAATTCACGGTGTTACTTACGATGAAAAAAATGACATTATATATATTGCTTCTGCTTCCAACAATGTAATAAGGAAAATCTCTAATAAAGAAGATGGATATGTGGAAACAATTGCAGGAATTCCAACCGAAAAAGGGTATGCAGATGGAAAGGCTGATAAGGCTTTGTTTAATTCTCTTCATCAAATTCTAATTGATAAAGACGGAAGTATTTTAGTATTAGACATTGGAAATGCTAAAATTAGAAAATTAAAAGATGGAGTAGTTAGCACGATAGCCGGAAAAGATTCTGTGTCGCCTGTAAAAACAGATTGGAAATACCCTATCGATATGTCTTTTGACGGGAACGATATTGTGGTTTGTGATGCGGGGAACAGTAATATTTACAGGTTTACTCCCGGCAAGGAAATAAAAAAATTGGAACTTGATAAAACTTTAAAAATGCCACATGGAATTACTTCCGATAATAAGGGAACTCTCTATGTTGCTGATATGGGGGATAATGCAATCTATAAAATTGAAAATGATAAAAAAGTCACCAAGATTAAAGCAAGTGAAGAAAATGGCTTTGGTAATTTAAACAAACCTGCCGATGTTATCATTATCAATGGAGTTTTGTATGTTGCAGACCTATACAATCACCAGATCAAACAACAAAAAATATAATTCTCAAAAAAGAGATTATCAACGGTTAAAAAGGTGTATAATTAATAAAATTATGCGCCTTTTTTTATTAAGTTTGCATACATAAAATTCATAAAATAATGCAAACAGACTCTTTTGTTCTCAGACATATCGGACCCGACGAAGGCCAAATCAAAGAAATGCTTAAAACTATCGGGGTGAAATCATTAGATGAAATGATTTACAAAACTATTCCCGATGATATTCGATTACACGAAGCCTTAGAATTACCGGAAGCAATGAGTGAAAATGAATTTGCTTCACATATACAAAAGATCGGTAATAAAAATAAAATTTTCAAGTCTTACATTGGTTTAGGTTATCATGCCACTTCTCTACCCGCTGTGATTCAAAGAAATATATTTGAAAATCCTAGTTGGTACACTTCTTATACACCATATCAGGCAGAAATTTCGCAAGGCAGATTAGAAGCCTTGCTTAATTACCAAACCGTAATTTCTGATCTTACCGGCTTACCAATAGCAAATTCCTCATTACTCGACGAAGGAACCGCAGCAGCCGAAGCTATGATCATGCTTTTTAACGGTCGCAGCCGAAATCAGAAAAAGGCAGGAGCTAACAAATTCTTTGTTTCCAAAGAAGTCTTACCCCAAACCATTGATATTTTAAAAACGCGATCTACACCACTTGGAATTGAATTGGTTATTGGAAATCATGAGAAAATCGAATTTGAGGATACTTTTTACGGAGCTATTGTACAATATCCTGCAAAACACGGTGTAATTTATGATTATACTTCATTTATTAAAGACGCACATCAAAATGAAATTAAAGTTGTTGTTGCTGCCGATATTTTGAGCTTGGCAATATTAAAATCACCTGCCGAAATGGGTGCTGATGTTGCTGTTGGAACCTCACAAAGATTTGGTATTCCATTAGGTTTTGGAGGTCCGCATGCAGGGTATTTTGCCACAAAAGAAGAATATAAAAGATTGGTTCCGGGAAGAATAATCGGTATAACAGTAGATGCTGATGGTAATCGTGCTTTGCGAATGGCTTTACAGACCCGCGAACAACATATTAAACGCGAAAGAGCAACATCAAATATTTGTACAGCTCAGGTTTTACTCGCTGTTATGGCAGGAATGTATGCTGTTTATCACGGGCCTGAAGGAATTAAATATATTGCCCGCCAGATACATTCTTTAACTAATATTTTAAATGATTCTTTAATAAAATTAGGTCTGACACAAAAGAACAAAACTTTTTTCGATACTTTAAAAGTGAAAGTTTCAAACGCTCAAAAAGTGAAAGAATTTGCAGAATCAAGTGAAGTTAATTTCCTTTATATCGATAAAAAAACAATTGGTATTTCTGTTAACGAAACTACCACTTTAAGTGACATTGAAGAAATTATTGACATTTTAGCTCACGCCGAAAATCATTATTCTTTTAAAATTTCCGATTGTCCGGTTAGTTTATCTATCCCGAAGTCTATGCAAAGGACCTCAACTTACTTGGAAAATGAGGTTTTCCAATTGTATCATTCCGAAACAGAAATGATGCGTTATATTAAAAAATTAGAACATAAAGACATTTCCCTTACCGATTCAATGATCTCATTGGGCTCTTGTACCATGAAGTTGAATGCAGCAACAGAAATGTTACCTCTTAGTATGCCAAACTGGACTTCTATTCATCCTTTTGTACCTGTGAAGCAAGCACAGGGATATCATGAAATGTTAAAAGGACTGGAAGAGCAATTAAACATAATTACCGGTTTTGCAGCCACATCCCTGCAACCAAATTCAGGAGCTCAAGGTGAATATGCTGGATTGATGGTTATAAGGGCTTTTCATGAATCAAGAGGTGAATCCCACAGAAATATTTGCCTGATCCCTGCTTCCGCACACGGTACAAACCCCGCATCGGCAGTGATGGCAGGTATGAAAGTAGTGGTAACAAAAACTTCGGATAATGGTAATATTGATGCTGATGATCTGCGTGAAAAAGCCAAAAAACATAAAGATAATCTGGCTGCCTTAATGGTTACCTATCCTTCCACTCACGGTGTTTTTGAATCTTCTATTAGAGAAGTTACTAAAATTATTCACGATAACGGAGGTCAGGTTTATATGGATGGTGCAAACATGAATGCCCAGGTTGGCCTGACAAATCCAGCCAGAATTGGTGCAGACGTTTGTCACCTGAATTTACACAAAACCTTTGCTATTCCACACGGAGGCGGGGGGCCCGGAGTGGGACCTATTTGTGTTGCCGGCCACCTTACTAAATTCCTACCGTCAAACCCAATTGTAAAAACGGGGGGAAGAAATGCGATTTCCGCTATTTCTGCAGCTCCTTTTGGATCTGCCTTGGTAGATCTAATTTCTTATAGCTACATTAAAATGCTTGGTCACAGTGGATTACTCCGTTCTACCACCATAGCGATTCTAAATGCAAATTATTTAAAGGCCAGGTTAGAAAAATATTATAAAATTCTATATACAGGAGAAATGGGCTTTGCGGCACATGAAATGATAGTTGATTTTAGAGAGTTTAAATCAAAAGGAATTGAAGTAACAGATATAGCCAAAAGACTAATGGATTATGGTTTCCATGCTCCAACCGTTTCATTCCCTGTTGCAGGAACGTTAATGATAGAACCTACCGAAAGTGAGAATTTAAAAGAAATTGACCGCTTTGCTGATGCTTTAATCAAGATCAAAAAAGAGATTGATGAGTATAAAGATGGTGAAGATTCTGTATTAAAAAATGCTCCACATACACAACATATACTTACAGATGATGAGTGGACACATTCTTACAGCAGAAAAGATGCTGCTTTCCCTTTGGAATATATCTCCGAAAATAAATATTGGCCAAGTGTAAGGCGTGTAAATGAAGCGTATGGTGACAGGCATTTGGTATGTAGCTGTAACCCAATTGAGGATTATATGGAAGAACAGAAATTTAGTTCGTTATAAAATTCTATTAAAAAAAACATGATTTTTGTTATAAGGCTGTGAAAAAATCTTTTTCACAGCCTTATATTTGTTATATAAACAACCTTTGTATTCTATAAATAATTATATAGCAAACACTTATAGTATAAAAATTTTTATAAAAATTTTTTATGCTTTTGTATTAAATGTTGTAATTTTGCATTTCCTAAAAAATCAAGATAACAATATAACTAACATGAATAAATCTAATCAATTTTCTTATTAAAAAATGATTAACCCTACCCGTCCGGCAGGCGGATTTATCATGAGAGTTCCTGAAAATCAACAAATTTTTTGGTTGTTTTTCAAAAAATAAAAATTTTAAACTGATGAAAAAAATAACAAAGCAAACCTACATCGACTGGTACAGAGACATGCTGTTCTGGAGAAAATTCGAAGATAAATTAGCTGCTGTATATATCCAACAAAAAGTAAGAGGTTTTTTACACCTATATAATGGCCAGGAAGCTGTTTTAGCAGGTGCTATTCACGCTATGGATCTAAGTAAAGACAAAATGATTACTGCTTACAGAAATCACGTACAACCAATTGCTATGGGAGTCGATCCGAGACGAGTTTTCGCTGAATTATACGGTAAAGAAACCGGAACTTCAAAAGGTATGGGTGGTTCTATGCATATTTTTTCAAAAGAACATGGATTTTACGGAGGCCACGGTATCGTAGGTGGTCAGATACCTTTAGGTGCAGGTATCGCTTTCGCGGATAAATATTTCGACAGAAAAGCTGTTACAATTACATATTTTGGTGATGGTGCAGCGAGACAAGGATCCCTTCACGAAACTTTTAACATGGCAATGGCCTGGAAATTACCGGTTGTATTTGTAGTTGAAAATAATGGATATGCTATGGGAACTTCTGTAAAAAGATCTGCAAGCCATGAAGAAATATGGAAATTAGGTCTGGCGTATGAAATGCCAAGTGAACCGGTAGATGGAATGAATCCTGTTGCTGTTGCAAAAGCTATGGATAAAGCAGTTAAGCACGCTAGAAGCGGAAAAGGACCTTACTTTTTAGAAATGAAAACTTATCGTTACAGAGGCCACTCCATGAGTGATGCTCAAAAATATCGTACCAAAGCTGAAGTTGCCGAATACAAAAAAATCGACCCAATTACACAAGTTTTAGATGTCATTAAAGAGAATAAATATCTAACCGATGAGGAGATTCTGGCGATTAATGATGAAATAAAAGCAAAAGTTTTAGAATGTGAAAAATTTGCTGACGAATCACCTTTCCCACAAAGAGAGCAATTGTTTGACATGGTGTATGAACAAAAAGATTATCCTTTTACCGATAAAAAATAGTGAAGATCTTAATAGTTTTTAAATTAAACCAACCACAAGAAAATTAAACCCCGAAGAATATGGCCGAGATTATAACCATGCCCAGATTAAGTGACACCATGACTGAAGGTGTACTCGCTAAATGGCTAAAAAAAGTAGGTGATAAAATTGAAGAAGGAGATATATTAGCCGAAATTGAAACCGACAAAGCCACTATGGAATTTGAGTCTTTCCATGAAGGAATTTTATTACATATAGGAATTAGCGAAGGTGAAACTGCCAAAGTTGATACCGTTATTGCCGTTATTGGCCAGGAAGGTGAAGATTTCACTGCACTATTAGGTTCTTCAGAAAAACCAGCCCCTGAAACTAATGAAGTTGAAGAAGATACTCCAGATTCTAAGCAGGAAGAAAAAACTACTGAATTTATTATTCCTGAGGGTATCGAAATTATTACCATGCCTCGCTTAAGTGATACAATGACAGAAGGTACTGTTGCTACCTGGGTTAAAAAAATTGGTGATAAAGTGTCTGAAGGTGATATTTTAGCAGAGATCGAATCGGATAAGGCCACTATGGAATTTGAATCCTTTTATGAAGGAACTTTACTATATATTGGTGTAGAAACCGGTGATTCGGCTAGAGTAGATTCTGTTTTAGCCATCATAGGTAAAGCAGATACTGATGTATCAGCAATTGTTGATAATTTAGATAAGCAAACACTTCAGGAAGAGGCAAAACCTGCAAAAGAAACTGTTAAACCTGCTACAACTGAGAAAAAAGTTGAAAAGCAACCTGCAGCATTCCCAAAAAAGAAACCAACAGAAAGAATAGTTGCTTCACCTTTGGCAAAAAAATTAGCTCTAGAAAAAAATATAAACCTTCAACAGGTTCAAGGTTCCGGAGAAGGTGGTAGAATTGTTAAACGTGATATCGAAAATTTTTCAGCCCCTGTTTCGTCTGAAGCCATGCCATTTGTTCCGGCAGGACAAGAGAGTTATGAGGAAATAATGAATTCACAAATGCGTAAAATAATTGCTCGTCGTTTGGGCGAATCAAAATTTACTGCACCTCATTACTACCTGAATGTTGAATTTGATATGGACAACTCGATTTCATTCAGAGAGCAATTCAATTCACAACCTGACACAAAAATATCATTTAACGATATCGTTATTAAGGCCACTGCATTGGCTTTAAAACAACATCCGCAAGTAAATTCGCAATGGTTTGATGACAGGATGCGATTAAACCACCACGTGCATATTGGTGTAGCTGTAGCTGTAGAAGATGGTTTGGTGGTTCCTGTTTTAAAATTTGCTGACGAACAAAATCTTATGCATATCAACGCTAAAGTGAAAGATTTTGCCGGTAGAGCACGAAATAAAAAACTAACTCCTGAAGAAATGGAAGGCAGCACATTTACCATCTCCAATTTAGGAATGTTTGGCATAACTAATTTCACATCGATAATTAATCAACCAAACTCTGCAATATTATCTGTTGGGGCTATTGTGCAAAAACCAGTTGTTAAAAATGGTGAGATAGTTGTTGGCAACACTATGAAATTATCTCTGGCCTGTGATCATAGAACAGTTGATGGAGCAACCGGTGCTTTATTTTTACAAACACTAAAAGGATATATTGAAAATCCGATAACTATGCTCTTGTAGCAGCAATGATAACAACATTAAATATTAATCCCGAAAACATAAATTTTCGGGATTTTTTTTGAGGTTTACTGATTGATTTACTAAACTCATCAGATGACTATTTTCAGTGCGGATTTAGTCATCAGATGAGTGGTCAAATCATCTTACTAAAGACCTTTGAAATACTCATGTTTTAAAGTATTCATATAATGTATAAAACTGGAGATTCACGTCATTACAACCCATTTAATTTTCTTGTACATCTCAACGAGTAAATAAACAATTAGGCCAACAATT
>JBDLIB010000149.1:0-7186 GCA_039715085.1 Bacteroidota bacterium
TTTCACACTATTAATAATAAAAAGATCCGGAACTAACTAGTTTCGGATCTTTTTCATTCTAATAATTTGCAACGGCCATATGATCTTTCAATGTTAAGCCACATCTGAAACGAAATCAGATAATTCGCTAAAAAATCCTTAAAAAGTGGTATCTTTAAGCTATGAATGCCCATCATACAATAATCATAGTTGGAGCGGGCGGAATAGCTCAGGCAGCCGGTCTTATTCTGGCTGAATGGAGTAAAGTAACACCCAGCCTTTATATTGGAAACAGAACACTTTCCAAAGCACAGCAAGTAGTCAATTGGATAAAAGATGGTACCACAAAACCCTGCTCTGCAGATGCGTTTCATTTGCAGGATGAAGTCACCTCAGAAATGGAGGAGGTTTTGCTTAAAGGAGATATACTTCTCGACTGCCTTCCCGGAAGTTTGGCTCCTAAAATGGCCGGTATTGCTAAAGAATTTCATCTTCATTACGCCAACCTTACAGAATATGTTGATGAAACCAATGAGGTCATGGAATTGGCAAAAGATGCAACAACAGGCTTTGTGTTACAAACAGGACTGGCTCCAGGTTATATTGATGTACTGGCAAACCATCTATTCCAACAATTTTGTAAAGACTTTGATGTTGAGAAAGTGGACAAAGTCGAAATGAAAGTAGGTGCTCTGACCGATCATGCTGTTGCCCCACATTATTACGGCTTCACCTGGAGTCCGGTAGGTGTAGCTACAGAATACTTAAAAGATACTTTAGTGCTTCGTGAGTTCAATAAAACTATACTTCCAGCTCTATCAGAAAGAGCCAACATCATAATCGATGGAATTACATACGAAGATGACCTTACTTCTGGAGGTGCAGCCGATTTACCGGATGCTCTAGCCGGTAAGGTTTGCTCACTCGATTATAAGACCTTGCGCCATCCGGGGCATTATGACTGGGTAAAAGGTCAAATTTCTAATTTAGGTAAGACAACTGATAAAACTTCCACATTACAAGATACTATGGAAAAGTACATCCCACATATTGAAGATGACCATATTATTTTATATGCAGCTGTGGAAGGTAAAGATAAAAAAGGCACCCTGCGCCGTAGAGAGGTATCCAAATGTATTTATCCACAAAAAGTCGGAAAACATATATTAAGAGCCATTCAAACCACTACAGCAGTACCTTTGTTACAAGCAGCACAACTGCTGCTCGAAAATCATATCAGTGGAGTAGTTTTGCAAAGTCAGTTAAATACTGATTATTTTTTAAATGGGAATTTTGTAGCTCCTGTATATGGAAAAATAGCAAAAAAGTCCTCTTAATATTTTAGATATAAAACCATGCGTTCAGTTCCGTTTTATCAAATTTTGCTTTTGTGTGTTTTGCTATTACTAATTGATGTTATGGCTTTTTACTGGTTACAATCTATCACCCAATATATTTCAAACACCAATATAAAAACAACTATCAACATTCTGTTTTGGTTCTTTACCATCGGACTAATAACATCAATCATAATATTAAAAATAAGACTTGATAGGATTCATCCCTACAGGAGCTATTTATTAATAAGTTCTTTATACGGGTTAACAATTTCTTCATTTATTCCCAAACTAATTTTTGTTATCGTTATTTCTATATTGTTTTTTACTAATGCGGTGATTAATGAATCGGAATCTGCAATTATCATCCCTATCCTGGGTCTCTTTGCTGGATTTCTACCTTTTTTTGTGATCCTATACGCCATTTTTAAAGCGGTATATAGATTTAAAGTTTATCATTCAAAAGTAAAATGTTCTTTATTACCTGAAAATATGTCAGGGTTGCGAATTGTACAAGTTTCCGATATTCACCTGGGCAGTTTTAATTTTCGTTATCAGATTTTGGAAAGGGCGGTTTCAATTATCAATCATTTAAAGCCTGATTTGATTTTTTTTACCGGCGATCTTGTCAATAATTTTGCTTGGGAATTGAAAGGATGGGGTAAAGTTTTAGAACTCTTAGAAGCCAAATACGGTAAATTTGCTGTTTTGGGTAATCATGATTATGGTGATTATAGCGAGTGGGAAACAGATAAGAAAAAAATAAAGAACTTTGAATCAATAAAATATTTCTTCAAAAAAATTGATTTTAGATTGCTTCTGAATGAATCAGAAACACTTGCAATTAACAATGAGCTAATGGCAATTATTGGTGTTGAAAACTGGGGAAATCCACCATTTAAACAATACGGAGATCTAAAAAAAGCTACGGAAAATATCGAGGATATCCCCTTTAAAATACTGTTAAGTCACGATCCTACGCATTGGATTGAAGAAGTAGTGGATAAAACCGATATAGCTCTCACATTATCAGGCCATACACATGGTATGCAAGCAGGTGTAAACTTAAAAAATAAAAAGTGGAGTCCGATAAAATACAAGTACAAATATTGGGCAGGTTTACATAAGCATAATAAACAATATCTTTATGTCAATCGTGGATTGGGTTGGCTTGGTTTTCCAGGTAGAGTAGGCATGCGGCCCGAAATTACCTTTTTAGAATTAGAAAAATAGTTGACAAGTGAAACTAAAAAGGATACACTTAAGTCGCTACTTAAAGGTATTAGAAATTAAAATACTGATCTTATTCTATCAAACTTATGAGTTAATTTCAATTTATAATATTATTTTTACATAAAAATAACCGTTATATTTTAATTGTGAAAAGTAAATAGATACTTTTGACTCAAATATTATTTATATGAAAAAGAAACATCTTTTAGTAACTTTCTCTCTTTTCTTATTGATCGGCTGTGCTACAAACCAGGTAACAGGGCGTAAACAATTAAATATTGTGTCGAATAGCCAGCTTTTCCCTCAATCGTTTGCGGCATATGAAAAAACGATACAAAGTGAGAAGCTTTCTACAAATGCAGAATATAATTTACAGGTAAAAAGAGTAGGAGTAAAAATTCAGAGGGCAGTAGAGAAATTTTTTACAGATATCAAAAAACCCGAAATTTTAGAAGGTTATAAATGGGATTATAACGTTTTAGAAAGTGAACAATTAAATGCCTGGTGTATGCCTGGAGGTAAGGTAGCTTTTTATACCGGGATATTACCTGTATGTAAAAACGATGTTGGAGTTGCTGTAGTCATGGGGCATGAAATAGCACATGCGATAGCAAATCACGGAGCTGAGAGGATGAGTCAGGCTCAAATACAAGGAACATTAGGCGCTTTGGGTGTAACTGCAATGGGGATGAACAATGTTAGTGATGAAACTATCAATATAGTGTTACAGGCATATGGTATTGGCTCAGAGTTAGGGATGTTAAGCTATAGCAGGAAACACGAATCAGAAGCAGATGAAATGGGATTGATATTTATGGCTTTGGCAGGTTATAACCCTTCGGAAGCCCCAAATTTCTGGCTACGAATGGATGCTAAGAGTAAAGCAAGTGGCAGCCAGGCTCCACCACAATTTTTATCAACTCACCCACACCACGATACCAGAGTAAGTCACCTGAATGAGCTTATGCCTGTAGCTATGGAAGTTTATAAAACTAGATCTATTAAACCTTATACAGATTACAAGAAAAAGTAGAAAAATGACGGTGATATATTGACTTTCAATCTGTTTTGTTTACCTCTTTTTAGATAAACAATTATATACAACCAAAAAAGGCTGTTTCAAAAAAAATGAAACAGCCTTTTTTTTTTACAATTGTCATCAATCTACTAATAAAGGAGCCCCTATCTCTTTGAGCTTCATTTCAATATTAACTATTTTCTTTTCAAGAACTTTCAGTTCATTTTGCATCTCGACAAGTTCTTCTTTAGCTATTTCCAAACTCCTTTTATGAGTTGGAGTTGGACCATATGTAGAATTCATTGTACCCATTGAAGCTACTTGTATTCTACTGAATATTGTTGGTTTAGTTTCCTCCATAATGGTACGTTTAGATTTAAGACCATTAAGTTTTACTTCTAAATTATTAAGGCTATTATTTAAATCAAATATTTCCTTATATAATTGCGGGTTAACTTTACTACTCCTGTTAAATGCTGTCTTAAATTTTTTATTTTTTTCAATAGCCTTGTCCAAATTTTCATTGAATAATCGTGCTTCTGCTCCGGTTTTCTCCACATCTTTCCAAAAGGCAGCAACTTGATCAGGTAATTTACCCGGGAGGCTACTTTCTCTAAGTTTTTTTACATTTATATTAATAGAGTTAGAAAATTCTATGAATTTACCATCTTTCTCTAACATTATAACAGCTTTATAAACTCCCGGCACTACCATAACACCCTGGGGTTCCTTATTATATTCAGACTTTGTAATAAGAGATTTCGAAGAAGATGTTAAATCCCATGCTACCCTGTTAAACCCTTTTTTACCTTTTAATTCTATCCTTTTTATGTTTTCTCCACTAGAGTTATTTATATTAAGCCATAAGGTAGATTTTTGCTCTAAAAGTTCTTCATCAATTTTATCCCACTCAGGAAAAGTTACATTTTTGTTATCTTTATTTAACTTCTTTTCAGCTTCTTTTCTGATTTGTTCTTTTGTTTTTAGATCGTCTTTTAAATAATAAGTTATCAACGCTCCGAACTCAGGATTATCAGCAATATAAATTTCAGCACCTTGAGAACCTCTTTTATCAAAACCAAAAGCCGCTCTAGGTATATACCACAAGGCTTCACGAGGAGTAAACAAAGTAGCATCTTGATTAATTTGATCTTCCGAAAAACTTCTTAATGCGCTATAATCATCCAAAACATAAAATCCTCTACCAAATGAAGCTGCAACTAAATCATTTTCTCTTTTCTGAATAGCCAAGTCCCTAAACGAAATTGTTGGTAGGCCTCCCTTAAGTTTGATCCATTTTTTTCCTGAGTTTATTGTGAAATAAATTCCGAACTCAGTAGCTGCAAACATCAATTCTTTTTTTACATGATCCTGTACTACACGCCAAACCATACTTCCATCTTCAATTCCGGTAGTAATCAGACTCCATGATTTTCCCAAATTAGTACTTTTATAAATATAAGGTTTAAAATCACCAAATTTGTGATTATCCAAACTAACATATAAGGTATTTCTGTCATGTAAATCAAACTTAATATCATTTACAAAAGCAGTTCCGGGACATCCTGAGAAATTACTTACAGGAATTTCTCTCCAATTTCCCCCATCATCTTCACTTATTTGTAATCTTCCATCATCAGTACCAACACACAGTAATCCTTCTTGTTGAGGCGATTCAGATATTGAAGTAATAGTATTATAATTACTCATAGCATAGATATCCCAAGCCGAATCCCAGCCCCACGTCTTATCCATTACAGGTAATTGAAATCTGTTTTGATTTAAGGTAAGATCCTTTGAAATTGCTGTCCAGCTATCACCTCTATCATCCGATTTCCACAATCGCTGTGACGCAAAATATAGTCGTTTTGGATTGTGTGGACTTACCAAAATTGGGGCATCCCAATTAAATCGTTCTGCATTTTCTCCCTTTTCAGGCTGTGGCCTGATATAAACTATCTCTCCCGTTTTACGATCTAGCCTTACAAGGTTACCTTGTTGCCATTCTGCATAGGCTATATTCGGATTACCGGGTTCAGTTGCAGGCTGATGACCATCTGCAAATAGAACAACTTCCCAATCGCTATTTCTAATCCCAGTTTTATTATCAGTACGCGACGGACCCATTTGAGTATTATTATCCTGGGTTCCTCCATAAATATTATAAAATGGTTCACTATCATCTAATGCCAATTTATAGTATTGAGTTAAAGGCAGGTTATTAATAAATCTCCAATTTTTAGTAGCGTCATAAGTTTCGTATAACCCACCATCTGTTCCAACTAGCAAATAATTCGGGGCATCTTTTCTAAAAGCTATAGCATGGTTATCAGAATGTTTAAACTCTTCCTTCATAGTATAAAAAGTTTTACCACCATCTTCCGATATTTGCATTCTAACATCTGCTAAAAATATTTTATCAAATTTGTGTGGATCAGCATATAACTCCTGATAATAATGTGGACCTGTAGCTCCTGAAACAGTTTTCGACATTTGAGTCCATTTAGCACCTTTATTATCAGACCTGTACACAGCTCCATTTCTTCTTTCAAATTCAATTGCAGCATAAATCACATTATGATCTTGCGGAGAAAGTGCTAGACCTATTTTACCCTTATCTTTTTTGGGAATTCCATTTTCAATTTTATCCCATTTTTCTCCTCCATCAACTGATTTATATATTCCCGAACCCGGGCCTCCACCTAAATAAACCGCTACATTTCTTTGTCGCTGCCATGTTGCAGCATACAATTCATCAGGATTTTCTGGATTTATTACTATATCAGTTACACCGGTATATTCATTTACTTTTAGAACATTTTTAAATGTCTTACCTCCGTCAATACTTTTATATAATCCTCTATCCCCTCCTTTTTTCCATAGAGGGCCTTGTGCTGCAACCCAAATAATATTAGAGTCTGTAGGATGAACAATAATTTTTGAGATATGCTCAGAATTTTTCAATCCCATATTAGTCCACGAGCTTCCTGCATCTTTACTAAGATAAATCCCATCTCCATAGCTTACATGACGACCTCCAACATTTTCGCCTGTTCCAAGCCAAATAACGCTGTGGTTTGACGGATCAATAGTAATACATCCGGTTGAATAAACCTTTTGATTATCAAAAATTGCTTTCCATGTAATACCGGCATTTGAAGTTTTCCAAACACCACCGGAACCAACAGCAACATACCACTCGGCATAATTATCCGGGTTAATGGCAATATCAGCTATTCGCCCCGACATAAATGCGGGACCGATATTTCTAAATTTTATTCCATCATAAATTTTGGAAATTGAATCTTTATCAATATTATCATCTCCTTTCTGAGAATAATTTGTAAAACTTATAGTAATTACAAGTAATAAAATAATTGTTTTTCTGATTATATAATTCATTATTATTAAGTTAAAATATTGTGTAATATACGAATTAGATCAATTATTAAACACTATAATTTTAAAAAGTATAATCAAAAAAGAAGTACCAATTACGCTTGATCCTATAAAAATCCGAAAAAAAGGGCAAAAAAAAATCCTGATTCGTATGAATCAGGATTTTAAAAGAAAGGCAATGACCTACTCTCCCACCATTGGCAGTACCATCGGCGCTGGC
>JBDLIB010000150.1:0-7002 GCA_039715085.1 Bacteroidota bacterium
TATGACTGGGTATCATTCAATTCCTGTAATTGCTGAAGCCTATTTAAAAGGAATTAGAGGCTTTGATATTGAAGAGGCTTATGAAGCTATGAAAAATACCATGATGGGTGATGGCAGGGGATTAAAGTATTATAAAAAGTTTGGATATATTCCATATAATCTTTTAGATGAATCTGTTACAATTACTTTGGAATATGCATATAATGACTGGTGTGTGGCACAAATTGCAAAAGATTTAGGGAAAGAAGAAGACTTTGAATATTTTTCGAACAGATCTAAAGCATATCAATATTTATTTGATAAAGAGTCCGGTTTTATGAGGGGTAAATCGGAGACTGGAGATGCCTGGCATGAACCTTTTGATCCTAAGTATTCAGCACATAGAATACATGCTGATTATACAGAAGGTAATGCCTGGCAACACAGTTGGTTTGTTTTGCATGACACTAAAAAATTGATAGAAATGCATGGAGGTGATGATAAATTTTCTCTAAAACTAGAACAATTGTTTACAGAATCATCAGAAATAACAGGAGAAAATGTTTCTGTTGATATTTCTGGTTTGATAGGTCAATACGCACATGGTAATGAACCAAGCCATCATATAGCATATATGTTTAATTATGCCAATAAACCATGGAAAACACAATATTGGGTTAGAGAAATATTAAAAACACAATATTTTGCTACTCCTGAAGGATTGAGTGGTAATGAAGATTGCGGACAAATGTCGGCATGGTATGTTTTTAGTGCCATGGGATTATATCCTTATAATCCTGTTTCTGGAAAATATCAGATAGGAAGCCCCATGTTAGAAAAGTCAATAATAAAAGTGTCAGATGATGTCACTTTTACCATTATTGCAGAAAATTCTTCAGATGATAATATGTACATACAATCGGCTACTTTAAACGGAGAAGAATTTAATAGAACTAACTTAACACACCAAGAATTGATTCAAGGAGGGACTCTACATTTTATAATGGGTAGTAAGCCAAATAAAAATTGGGGAGTATTGAATTAAAAATTTGAATATGGAATTAATAGATGTTTCGATAATTGTACTTTATATTTTAGTGACCTTATTTGTAGGAATCTGGGTATCAAAAAGGGCTTCAAAAGGACTAAAATCTTATTTTTTAGGAGGAAATAATATTAAATGGTACTATTTAGGATTGAGTAACGGTTCGGGCATGTTTGATGTGTCAGGTACTGCTTGGATGGTAGGGATTCTATTTTTATACGGAGCTAAAAGTTTTATGTTCATGTGGATGTGGCCAATTTGGAACCAGATATTTGTAATGATGTTTTTAGCAATATGGATAAGAAGGTCAAATATCATGACAGGATCTGAATGGATCTTAACAAGATTTGGTGATGATAAAGCAGGTAGAGCTTCTCATATTATTGTTGCGGCTTTTGCTATTGTTGCAGCCATAGGTTTTATTGCATATTTTTTTGAAGGTGTTGGTAAGTTCATGACCATTATTTTGCCATGGGATATGACTTTAATAATTGGAAATAACTCACTATTGACCTCTGCTCAAAGTTATGCTTTAATTATTATTATATTAACTACAATTTATACAATTAAAGGAGGTATGTTTTCGGTAGTTGCAACCGAAGTATTACAATACATAATTATGGTTTTGGCCGGAATTATAGTAGCTGGTTATACCTTTTTTATAATAAGTGATGTCGAAATAAATTCGATAATTTCAGAAGAATGGAAAAATGTATTTTTTGGATGGGAATTAGGTGAACATTGGACTGGTAATTATAGAGCATTTAATGATCTGATTGATTCAGAAGGTTATAAAATGTTTGGAGCCTTTATTGGAATGACTTTATTTAAAGGTTTTTTTGCAAGTATTGCAGGACCGACTCCAAGTTTTGATTTTCAGAGAATATTATCAACAAAAACAGTTAAGGAGGCTGCTTATATGAGTGGCTTTACAAATTTAATTTTATTTATTCCAAGATACCTTTTAATTGCAGGAATTGTTGTGATAGCTATTGTGGCTTTAGGACCAGAATATTCAGTAAATGGTAACCTTTCGGGAAGAGAATTGGAATTATTATTACCAAAAGTCATTAATTTTCATATTCCTGTTGGACTTAAAGGACTGTTATTAGCAGGTTTATTAGCAGCATTTATGTCTACATTTTCAGCTTTTGTAAATGCGGGACCCGCTTATATAGTAAATGATATTTATAAAAAATATTTTAAGCCTGAAGCAACACCTAAGCACTATATTAAAGCAAGTTATATAGCTTCATTTTTAGTAGTAAGTTTGGGTGTTATTATGGGATTCTTTGCCGATTCCATTAATTCATTAACCTTATGGATCACAAGTTCATTATTTGGGGGTTATGTAGCTGCCAATTTCTTAAAATGGATCTGGTGGCGTTTTAATGGTTGGGGATATTTTTGGGGAATGCTGTCAGGATTGATCATTGCATCGGCCCAATTCATACTCGAACAAAACAAAGGAAATCTAACCGAAGGCTCATTCTTTTACGAATTGATCAATATTCCGGCTATTTATTTATTTCCAATCATATTTGTAGTTTCCTTACTAGGCTCATTCCTGGGTACGTTTTTAACAAAGCCAACAGATATGGCTACTTTAAAATCATTTTATAAAAATGTAAAACCATGGGGTTGGTGGGAACCTATATATACTAAGCTTAAAGAAGAAGACAGTTCTATTACAAAAAATAATGATTTTTGGCTGGATATGTTTAACGTCTCTATTGGTATTATATGGCAGTCAGTAATGATCTTATTACCAATTTATTTTGTTTTTAGAGATTATTCAAAAGCTGGAATCGTATTAGTATTGTTTATTATAACTAGTATTATTCTTAAATTTACGTGGTTAGATAGAGTTCGGCGTATTCCAAATTAAATAATTAAGAATCAATGAAAAATAAAATTATTCCTTGGGAACAGAGACCAGATGATAGTACCCAAATTGTATGGCGTTATTCTAAAAATCCAATTATCGACAGATATGCAATTCCTTCATCAAATAGTATTTTTAACAGTGCAGTTGTGCCTTTTAAAAATGGATTTGCAGGAGTTTTTAGATGTGACAACAAAGCTGTCCAAATGAATATTTTTGCCGGTTTTAGTAAAGATGGAATTGATTGGGAAATCAATCATAAACCCATTGAAATGAAGGCAGGAAATACTGATATGATTGAATCCGATTATAAATATGATCCTCGGGTTGTGTTTATTGAAGACAGATACTGGATTACCTGGTGTAACGGTTATCATGGGCCAACAATTGGTATTGGGTATACCTTTGATTTTATAGAATTTTACCAATGTGAAAATGCCTTTTTACCGTTCAATAGAAACGGAGTGTTATTCCCAAAAAAGATCAATGGTAAATATGCTATGTTGAGTCGTCCTAGCGATAATGGGCATACACCTTTTGGTGATATTTATATAAGCTATAGTCCTGATATGAAATATTGGGGAGAGCATCGTTGTGTAATGAAAGCAACACCATTTGAAGATAGTGCCTGGCAGTCAACTAAAATAGGTGCAGGTCCAATTCCAATACTTGTAGATGATGGTTGGTTAATGATCTACCATGGGGTAATAACTACCTGTAATGGATTTAGATATGCTATGGGAGCAGCCATTTTAGATGAAAATGATCCATCTAAAGTTAAATATAGAACTCAAGAATATTTATTGGGACCAGCAGTAGATTATGAAATGATTGGTGATGTTCAAAATGTTGTATTCCCGTGTGCAGCTCTACATAGTGTTGAAGAGGATAAATTAACTGTTTATTATGGAGCTGCAGATACAGTAGTAGCTATGGCATTTGGGCACTTAAGTGAAATAATAAAATTTACAAAAGAAAATAGTTTATAATTATAGGTGAGTATACTAAAAATATTAAGCAGATGAAGAATAGTTTTTTAACTTTAGTTTTTACTTGTTTTGTCTTGGTTAGTTGTGCACAAAATAAAAAACAAATTACACCAAAAATCCATATTGCTTATAATACATCAGAAAAAATTGCGATTGATGGTAATGATTCTGAAACTTCCTGGAAAAATGTTGAATGGTCAGATGCTTTTATTGATATTCAAGGAGTAAAAAAGCCAAAATATGAAACCAAAATTAAAATACTTTGGGACGATACTTACTTTTATATTCTGGCTAAACTTGAAGAGCCACATGTGTGGGCAACCATTAAAGATCGTGATGCTATCATATTTTATAATAATGATTTCGAGGTATTTGTTGATCCGGAAGGGAATAATCATGGTTATTACGAATTAGAAATAAATGCTTTAAATACTGTTTGGGATTTATTTATATCGAAACCTTATCGGGAATTAAATCAACCAATATTAAACGATTGGAACGTTACAGGCCTGAAATCGGCTATAAAGGTTAATGGCACACTGAATAATCCAAATGATATTGATAAAGGATGGAATGTAGAAATGGCTATACCGTGGTCTGTTTATAAGACTGCTTATTTTCATGAAAATGTACCCAAAGACACTTTTTGGAGAGTTAATTTTTCTCGTGTAAATTGGGATCATCAATTGGTTGATGGAAAATATGAACGAAAAAAAGATAGTAACGGAAAACCTCTGCATGAATATAATTGGGTATGGTCACCTCAGGGTGTTATAAATATGCACGAGCCCGAAAAATGGGGTTATGTTTATTTTTCTTCTAAAAAAGCCGGTGAAAAAGATACTTTTGAGATACCTGATGATGAAAAAATTAAGTGGAAATTATATGAAATGTATCGCAATCAAAAGAAATATTATTTAAAAAACAATAAATGGCTAACCTCTATTGACAGCATTGGCGAACGAGAAATAATAATTGATTCTAAAGTTATAAAACCTGTTTTAGAAAATCATAGCCAAGGTTGGAATATCACTGTTGTAAGTCCTTTTACAGGTAAACAAATAGTTATAAGAGAAGACGGTGAATTAATTATAAATTAAACATAAAATGAAGATATATAGAATACTATTTTTTATATTGATAATTCTTTTTTCATGTACTAAAAAAGTACAGGAAAAAGGTGACATTGTTGTAAAAGAAGAAATACAAGCTTTTGATTTTGGAGTTTGGATCACAGCAAAAGAAGGAAAATCTGATGAGGAATACAGCAAAGAATTTAAAAAGTATAAAGAAGGTGGTATTGATGAAGTATTAATTAATACGCTAACCGATACTCTAGAATTACAACGGCTTGTGCCAATAGCCAATGAAGCCGGATTACGAGTACACGCCTGGATTATGGCTATGAATCGCCCGGGAGATTCTGTTGCATTACAGCATCCGGAATGGTATATGGTAAGCAGAGAAGGTAAATCGTGTTTTGACACCCGTCCATATGTTGATTATTACCAATGGTTATGCCCAACTAGAAAAGAATCTCGTAACCATGTTTTAGGTTTGGTAGAAGGCTTAGCTAAAGTTGAAGGTATTGAAAGTGTACACTTGGATTATATTCGTTTTCCAGATATATTTTTACCAATAGGATTACTTCCAAACTACAATTTAAAGCAAGATACAGAAATGGCTGAATACGACTTTTGTTATTGCGATGTTTGTATAAGTACTTTTGAATTGTTACATCATAAAAATCCTAAAGAAAGCGAAAATATTGCTATTGATATAGAGTGGAAGAACTTTAGATTAAATGCCATAAAAGCAGTAGTAGATGATGCTTATGAGATTGTTCATAAACATAATAAAAAATTAACAGCAGCAGTATTTCCTTATCCGGAAATGGCAGATCATATGGTACGCCAGCGTTGGGATAAGTGGAATGTAGATGAAGTGTATCCTATGATATATCATGGTTTTTACAACGAACAAATAGATTGGATTGGCTATGCGACCAGGCAGGGTGTTTCCGATTTAAAAGGAAAAAATGTGGGTTTAAACTCAGCTATTTATATTCCACCGTTTACTTCAGCCCAAGAGCTTAAAAATGCTATTATACTTGCAAAAGATAACGGAGCAAAAGGAGTTGCTTTTTATGAAGGAGATAATTTAACCGAAGAGTATTTGACTGCTATAAAGGAATTTAAACAAACTTTAAACTAAGGTGTCTTACCTAATATTAAAATGCAGTTTAGTTTTATTGCGATAAATAAACAAGGAGAATATGGGGGTATAGTTTAAGATCGGGATTTAATTTTGCTTTATTCGATTAAGAAAAAGGCAATAGAATGGAAGATTCACTATTCAAAATTGAATGGAGCTAATAATATCAATAATATAATTAATGGATAAAATCATTTTTGACATGAAAAAACTTTTATTTTTTTTACTATTTATAAGTATAATTTCCTGTAAATCAGATAAGCCAACAGATAAGCCAACAGATAAGCCTGCAGAGGAGCGCCCACCCAATGTTATTCTAATTTTTACGGATGATCAGGGGTATCAGGATGTAGGTTGTTTTGGTTCTCCTGATATTAAAACACCTCATCTTGATAAAATGGCTGAAAATGGAGCAAAACTTACCAATTTTTATGCTGCACAGCCTATTTGTTCTGCTTCACGAGCTGCTATTCTTACCGGTTGTTATTCTAATAGGATAGGAGTACATAATGCTTTGATGCCAAATGCTAAAGTAGGATTGAGTTTATCAGAAATTACTATTGCCGAAATGCTAAAGACCAAGGGCTATAATACAGCTATATTTGGGAAATGGCATTTGGGAGACAATCCTAAATTCATGCCCAATGCACAGGGATTTGATGAATACTTTGGAATTCCATATTCAAATGATATGTGGTCTAATCACCCTCTGCAAGGTTCGGTATTTAACTTTGGTCCATTACCTTTATATGAAAATGAAAAAGTGATTGATACGTTAACAGATCAATCGCTATTAACCACGCAAATAACAGAAAGAAGTGTTGATTTTATTAAACGAAATAAGGACACCCCTTTTTTCTTATATGTTGCTCACCCACAACCACATGTTC
>JBDLIB010000151.1:0-6905 GCA_039715085.1 Bacteroidota bacterium
ACCGCATTCCGCTTTGAGAAATGAGATTAGATCATTAAAAGAGGAAATAAAGAAATATACCGGAGCCAAAAAATCATTAAATTCACCTGCGCATATTACTATTCAAAGGCCTTTTAGAAAAGATAGTGAATTTGAAGTAAAATTAATCAACGATTTACAGTTGTTTGCTGCTAAGCAAAAATCATTTACAGTTAACATATCGGGTTTTGGTTGTTTTGAGCCGAGGGTAATATTTATTGATGTTCTTGTGTCAAAAGAAATTCAAGAGTTACACACGGGGCTAAATTCAGTATTGTTAGATCAATTAGGATTTGAGAATAAAGAAATTAATAAAAATATCCATCCTCATATTACGATTGCGACAAGAGATTTGTCTAAAAGTGCATTTGATAAAGTTTGGCCAAGTTATCAGAAACGAAAATTTGATACTGAATTCACTGTAAAAAGTATTTTCCTGTTAAAACATAATGGAAAGTTTTGGGATGTTATTCAAGAGTTTTCTTTTAGAGATTATATAAAGCTTTAATCAACTTTTTAAAGAGTTTTCATAAAAACAACCCTATTTTCTCTTTTTTAAGTTAAAAAAATTACATTCAGATAAAAAAATGAAACTTAACAGTTGTTATGTCAATTTTTTTTGTGAAATTTATAGTATTATTAATTTAAACAGCGATATAGCTATGGAGGTAAAATTAGTTTATTTAAGTGATCTAAAATTTAACCTGAAAGTCTGGAAAAAAGAGTTGAGGTTTCATAGAAATGAAATGGAAAAATTTGAAAAAAAATTAGAAGATATTGCTCAGCGTAATTTGGGTAATGATGCTATGGCTCCTTTAGAAGGTTTTCAAAACAGGATTATAAGAGAGAAAGAGGTAATAGGAAGATTGCTTCAAAGAAACAGAATGAAGCGTAAGATTATTGATACAGCTGATATTAGTGAAGAAATGGATGGAAGATTACGAAACCAACAAACATCATTAAGGGATGATATGAAAACTTATATCAAACTTCATTATGAACTTAAAGAAGAATTAATGGATTACTTTTTAAAGTGGTTGTAATTAACAAGTTAAAAGTGAAAAGTAAAAAGATACAGCTAATTAGTTGTATCTTTTTTTTTGCCTAAAAAGTTTCCCAAAATATCGTTTGCAGCATCTTTTAAAGCATCCTTATCTGTTGACTTGGTTGTAGCAGTAGAATCCTTTTGTTTTTTATCATCCTTTAATATATCATCTAAAAGATTAGTAACCTTATCTTTACCCTTTTCGATTAATCTATCTTTTTGACTATCTGCTACCTGGTTGCTTAAATTGCTAATTGCAGATTTGAAATCTGTTTTAACATTCGGATCACTAAATTTCCCAGTAATTAATACACTTAAAGGTACATTAATCGTATTTAATTCTTCATTATTTAGTTTTGTTAGCATTTGAGAAGCTTCTTTTCCAAGATATTTTGCAGGTACATGGAATATGGCATCATAATTTAAGGAATTATCAAACCCATGGCTTCCAGAAATATCAATTTCTATATCTTCATATTTTAAAGTGATCGGTTTGAGTGTAATTCTTCCATCCTTAAAATCGGAAAAAACTTTGATATCATCAAGATCTAATTTTTGTAGATCCAAAAAGCTCATATTTTGCTCTAAACTTTGCAATAGAGGAGCGTTTTTGGTCGAAATAGTTGAAGAATGTAATTCTCCCAAAAAACTTCCGCTTAAAGAATTTAAATTGGGTGTGAAATCATTATTTAAGTTTCCTGATAAACTAATAATTGAATTCAATTTTCCTTTTACTGCATCAGCAATTGGAGCCAGGGCATTAAGCAAATCCAGAGTTTTAAATGACTGGCTGATATTAAAGTTATCTATGCCTAAATTCATTTGAAACGAAGGAATTTCGCCTTCTTTTGTAGAAACTATTCCGTTAAAGCCTAAAGTTCCGTCAAAAACGTTTGATTTCATATTTTTCAATTCAGCTTTTTGATCTTTAATAATCAGTGTACCCGAAACATTTTTTAGACTAATATTATCATATAAAACTGTATTTGCATTTGCATCAATAGTGCAATTTAAAAATGAAGGAATTTTAATTTGCTCTTCCGATTTAGTTCCGTTTTTATCCTCAGTCTCATTTTCTACTTCAGAAACCATAAAGTCATCAACCGAAAAAGTATTGGAGGAAGTAATGAACTTACCTTCAATATTTCCATCATTAAATAAAAACCCTAGTAAATTATTAATACTACCGGATGCCTTAAGATCTGTTTTTCCTAATTGAGCATCAAAGCTATTTAAAATAACCGTTTCAGGATTTAATGTAACTTCAGTTTTTTCTATTTTTAAAGGATTGCTGAGTTCTGTAGAATTAAATTCAAAATCGGTTACTTTTATAAATCCCAAAGTCTTTGTGTTTTGATATTGCTCCTTTTCAATGGAATGCATATCAAAACTGGTTTTTACATCCATATTTACAATTCCTTTTAGATCTTTAACAGATTCAGCAGGAGAAACTTTTTCCAGATTTTCAAGGTTAATAATTCCTTTTAATTTGGCATTCACTTTCATGTTTTCGGTTATCTCCATCAATTTAGCATTTGCACTAAAAGCATCATCGTTAATTTGAAAGGATAGCTTATCAATGATCACATAAGTATCTTTTGACAGCCCTGTTTCATTGGTTATTTCCGTTTTTATATTGATATTCTTTAAAGTTTCCGGCAGATCAGGGTATTTAAAAGAAGCATCGTCTGAATTAATAGTTATATGAAATTTTGGAATATGGACTTCGTCAACAATACCTTCAAATTTACCGTTTACCTCAAAATTTCCTGTCGTAGATACGTTTTCAATATCTTTAGAATAAACTTCAGGAATCAATGCCAAAAAGTTTTTAAAATCTGAAGAAGGAGTTTTAAAGGATATGTCAATGTCCTGATTGTTATCATTTAGTTTTACATATCCATCAAATATTAGTGGAAGTTTATTGATTAACAGGTTATTATCTAAGAAACTGTATTTGTTATCTTCAAAATTCATTTCCAAAACAGCATTCAATTGTATATTATTCTTGCTTAGGTAAGTAATACTATCCATAGCAAGAGAAATCAATGTAGATGTTTTCGTTTTTAATTCTGTTTTTTCTAAAGATAAATTTCCTGTTCCTGAGTGATTTAGGTCATCTAGTTTAAAATCTATTTTTCCGGACTCATCGTGATAAGAAATCTTACTATTTAAAATCTGATAAGATTCTAATCCTAATTGGAAGGTATTTGATTCTTCATCGTCAGGTTTAGAGGCATCACTTTTCTCTTTTTCTATGTCATAGTTAGCATTTCCTTTTTCATCAATTTTAAGGTTAATATTTGCTTCGTCAATTGTGAAATTAGAGATGTTTATGGATTTAGAAGAATTGTTGAACAATTCTTTTAAAGGAAATCTTAAACTTATTTCTTTAGCACTAATAAGAGTATCTCCTTTAAATGGAGCATTATTTATTAATGTTATATTTTTTAGAGAAGCTTTTGTATTTGGAAAACTGCTCCACAAGCTTAAATTAGCATCTTCAAAATTAAATGAAGCATTAACGTTTTCATTAATGTTTTTCTTGACTAATTCTATAATCTTACCTTCAAAAATTAAAGGGATAACTATGATTAGAGTAATTAGTAAAAAGATGATGGATATAAAAACTTTAAGTCCTTTTTTCATGATTTAATATTTAACAATACTACTTTATGATTCTAACAATAAAAAAATAAAAATATTATGATTAGAATAAAAAAGTTTCAATAATAAATTAAATGTTAAGGTTGGCCAGGTAGTAAATTTTAAAATTTAAATGAATTGCTTAGCAATTTTTTCAGCTTTTCTGCTTTCAGAATAGTCATAGAACCCTTCACCTGATTTTACACCAAGTTTTCCGGCAGTAACCATATTTACCAATAAAGGACACGGCGCATATTTTGGGTTTCCAAACCCTTCATAAAGCACATTTAAAATTGACAGGCAAACATCCAGTCCGATAAAATCTGCTAATTGTAATGGCCCCATTGGGTGCGCCATACCTAATTTCATAACAGTATCAATTTCATAAACACCTGCTACACCTTCGTACAAGGAATAGATTGCTTCATTTAACATTGGCATTAAAATCCTGTTTGCAATAAACCCGGGGTAATCATTTACCTCAACAGGAACTTTCTTTAAATCTTTTGAAAGTTCCATGATTGTTTCGGTTACTTCATCACTTGTTGAATACCCTCTTATGATCTCCACTAATTTCATAATTGGCACAGGGTTCATAAAGTGCATGCCGATTATTTTTTCCGGTCTGGAGGTGACAGCTGCAATTTTAGTAATAGATATTGAGGAAGTGTTACTGGCTAAAATTGCATCTTTAGGAGCTTCTTCGTCAATTTGTTTAAAGATCTTCAGTTTAAGATCAATATTTTCTGTTGCTGCTTCGACAACCAGATCGGCATTTTTTACACCATCCGAAATAGAAGTGAAAGTTGTCAAATTTTGAATTGTATTTTCTTTGACCTCAGAACTAATTTTTTCTTTACTCACCAAACGTTCCAGGTTTTTACTGATAGTTGCCAAGGCTCTTTCCAAGGCATTTTGAGATATATCAATCAAATTTACCTGATATCCGTTTTGTGCGAAAACATGGGCTATTCCGTTTCCCATTGTTCCGGCACCAATTACTGCTATATTTTTCATTGAGATTATATTATAAATTATCATCCAAATTTACAAAAACAAGTTACAAGTAGAAAGGTAAAAGGGTAAAGTTTACGTAAGAATTTTAAAGTCAGTAGTTGCGAACATATTTTCAGATTGATAAATTTTTTTTGATAAAACGATTCTTTTTACCAGGTTGTTAAATATATTCGATTTTTTGATTTACGGTTATTTGAATATAGAGGATTATTTTGCCCTTAGAGCTTCTTAATTTTTTTTTGTAAAGAAAATGATTGAAAAGGGGTTGATTGCTTGTATGGTAAATGTCTTTAATGAAACCATTGTTTTTGAATGACGAGTAAGGCTTGCTATTAAAGACTTTTTAAAGATGCTATATTTTGAAATTATGACTGTTCACCTTATTGTACTCCTGAATTATGATTTTTAATTATACGTGTTGACAATTTTTTTGTTAATAAAACGTTAAAACCACTGAATTTAATATTTATTATATAAAAAGGAGCTTATTGAAAAAATTATACTATTAAATTTTTACTGGATGATTTTTATGAAAATTAAACAATTTGATTTGTTTAAAATATTCATTCATTTCTATATTTTTTTACTACACTGGTTAAAGTAATCAGCTTCCTTTTTTAATATTTATGTAATCCATTATTTCAATTCTTTTATTAAGAATGATATTAAATATCTGGATTGACATTATGGTGATTTATTAAAATTAGTGCTATGAAAAGGTTATCTTATTTTATTATATTTTTTTTATTACTTTTCAGTAAAGGATTTTCACAAAGTAAATTTTATGTACATTCTAATAAACCAACTTTTGATGTAGATGAAGGTTCATGTAACATTGGATCTTATACATATGAATATCAAATATCCCACACGTCTGGTATATATGATGTTCCTTCTAACCAAATTGATATTAGGCTTTATTTTAGAGAAGGTTATAATGATGATCCAAGCTATGATTGTAATGGACCCTGTGGACAATTTGCGTGGCACTGTGAGCCTGAAATAAACGAAACTATAAATCCTTTTGACACTTATTCTATTCAATATAGTGGTCCAAACATAATTACTTGTCCAACAGATTGTACTGATTTTCCAATTACATATTCTTCAGTTTTAATTCCAAAAATGAATCTATTGAATACAACAGTTTGTCCAGAAGAAAAATTATTCGATTCCTATAACAACCAAACTTTTGATTTATCGGATGTAAGTGCCTTTTGGTTCTATAAAGATGGCTTATCCTGGCAAAAGATTCCAAATTACAGTAGTATTTTTCCTTTGAATAAAAGTATTGAAGAAATTTTTGGAGTTAATTATACTGAGTACTTTACAGGTAATTTGGAATTAAAATATGTAGTTTTACAAAATTCTAGTTATAGTAAAATTTACAATCCAATAGTTATTACCGACTGTTCCCCTAGCTTAGTACAAGACCCACCAATATCTATACCTCCTACCTGCAGCAATACGGATAATGGAAGTTTTACCATAGAATTTGATAGAGATTTGGCTCCTAATGAAACTATGAATATAACTTTAGAACAGTATGATCCAGATTTTGATATATGGAATCAAACTGGTTTTATAATTTTAAACCAATCAGATATTGTAAGTCAAACTTATACATGGTCAAATGAGTTAGAAGAAGGAAAATATCAGATTGAATATATTTCAAAAATAGATGGCCAGAACCCCAGTAGTATAATACAAAGCCAGCCTTTCAATATCGAAGCTCCCGATCCAGTTGAATTCGATTACTCAAAAACTGATGTATTATGTAAAGGAGATAATAATGGTACAATTACTTTTGATAATACAATTGGAGGTACTGAAAGTGGTTTTGAGTACTCCATTGACAATGGAGCTAATTGGCAAAGTTCGAATACTTTTACTGATTTATTACCAACTACTTATAACTTATTAGCAAAGGATAGTAAAGACTGTATTTCTGAAACTTCAGCCTCAGTAACCCTAACGGAACCCCCTGAAGCATTATCGCTATCTGCAGTAAAAGTATTAGACCCGTCTGCAAATGGAGTCTCTGATGGGGAAATAAGCATTGATGTTTATGGAGGTACTGGTACTGTGAGTTATCAATGGACAAAAGATGGAGTGGATTATGCTACTACTCAAAATATTACTGGTTTCGCTGCTGGTCTATAGAACGTGACCGTTACAG
>JBDLIB010000152.1:0-6869 GCA_039715085.1 Bacteroidota bacterium
AAAATAGAAGTCTGAGAAAAACCTTTATGTGTGATTAATATTAAAAGGATTAGGGAAAATACAATTTTGTTCATTGTTTCAAATTTTGGTTGAAACCCTCCAGTTTCATTGCAGCTACTTTTAGTTTCTATTAATTTATATTTCAATCTGTTGTTTTATCTCGTTTCCGTTGTTCTTTGGCGAATTTCATTCGCTCGTCTAACCTATGGATTTTCAATCTATAGTGGTTGAGTTTCATTTGTCGCTTGTGCTTTTTATTGAGTATAACGTTGAGTGTATGCGTAGTGGCATATTTCGGAGCTTCTCGCCATCAAACCGAGATGAAGTTGATGCGAGCTACAAACCTTGATATTTACTACTTTCCCAGCCATTACGTATGACACATTGTGTGTGCCCAGCATGGGCATCTTTATACTTACGAAAGGTAAGTAATTAATCTAGAGGGTGCAAGTCCCTTATGGGCAAGGGTAATGCCTTGAACAAGGTTGCTAACCGAGAGGTTAGGACTGAAGGAAGCAGGACTACAAAACTCAGTACTGACGAACAGGAACCGTATACGAGGCATATTTGTTCGGGTAAGCAAGCACATCATTGTAACGCCCAAGGAATACCAAAAGAGCAACTATGTAGATACGGCAGCGATTGAGTAAAAAAAGATGCCATTACCTGGGGAGATCTCCATAATCACGAGTTGATAAAGTGGAGAAGTCAGCAGATGTCATAGTACCTACGAGAAACGAGGTGTTAAATAAAACACAGGTCTCACAAGTAGGGAAGGACTGAACATGTTCCTTTTGGAAATACGAAAAGGAGCGGTAGTTTTCGTTATTGGGTGACCGATTCCCTAGAAGACATGTAGCCTTTTTATAAAGTACAGAATAGTCCAAATTGGTGTAAAGAGCGATTTGGAAGATGGGTTATGAACCGCCGTATATGGAAATGCAATTCAGAAATTGATAATTTCTGAATTAAAATTTCCGAGCGAAGCTCACGTACGTACGGTGGTGTGAGAGGCGCACTCCGGCTAGTTTAGTCGGCGCCGTCTACTCGATTACTAACTGGCTACAAAAAAATATACCATACAAGTTTGAAGAAAATATTCACCTATTTTCAATCAGATATTTTTATGTTTGTTTAAAAAGAATAGGTACTTATTATTTATTCGAATGCATAAAAAAATAAGTACAGAGGTGCATTTGCAATAATGACCTCGTTATTTTTTACAATGGAATTGAGTTCAAAATAAAATCATATGAAAACATTTAAAGTAATATCACCCGTTGATGGGAGCATATACAAAGAGTGCCAGTTACACGGCCCAGCTGATATTGAAAATGTTTTAGCTTCTGCTAAAATTGCCCAAAAATCATGGAAAGACCTTCCGCTTTCTGATCGAAAAATATATATCGAAAAATTTATCAAAGCATTTGATGGTAATAAGGAAATCATTAGTGAAGAACTTAGCTGGCAAATGGGAAGACCTATTAGTTTTTCTCCAGGTGAAGTGGACGGAACAATAGGTAGAGCAAAAGGTATGTTGAATCTTGCTGAGAGTTCTCTTTCTGATGTGTTTGTTGATAAAATTTCAGGCTTTGACAGATTTATTAAACGAGAACCAGTAGGGATTGTATTTGTTGTTCCGGCATGGAATTACCCTTACTTAATTGCTATAAATACTATTGTACCGGCATTACTGGCTGGTAATGCTGTTGTATTAAAACATTCCGCACAAACTCCTTTGGTTGCCGAACGTTTTGCCCAGGCATTTAGAGAAGCCGGTTTTCCAGAAGGCATCTTCCAATACTTACATCTTAATCATGAGGATACGGCTGATGTAATTCGTGATACAAGAATAAATTTTGTTTCCTTTACCGGTTCGGTAAATGGTGGACATAAAATACAAAAAGTTGCAGCTGAAAGTTTTGTTGGTGTAGGATTAGAACTTGGAGGGAAAGATCCTGCTTATGTTTGTGATGATTCTAATTTGGAATTTTACGTAGAAAACCTGGTAGACGGAGCCTTTTTTAATTCCGGGCAGTCATGTTGTGGAATTGAACGTATCTACGTAATAGAAAGTGTATTTGATCGCTTTGTGGAAGCATTTGTAGAGATAACTAAAAAATACAAGCTTGGAAATCCACTTCATAAAGACACAAATTTGGGTCCCGTAGCAAAAAGAGGAGGAGCAGAGTATGTTAAATTTCAAATAGATACAGCGCTAAAAGCTGGTGCAAAGGGATTGATAGACCCTTCATTATTTCCTGAGACTGAATTAGGCTATAATTATTTAGCTCCACAGGTGCTTATAAATGTAGATCACAGCATGGATGTGATGACAAATGAGAGTTTTGGTCCGGTAGTAGGGATTATGAAAGTAAAAAATGATAAAGAAGCACTGGCTTTAATGAATGACAGTGCCTATGGATTAACTGCTTCCATTTGGACCAATGATCATGAAAAAGCAATTTCAATAGGGAGTAAGGTAGAAACAGGAACCTGGTTTATGAATAGATGTGATTATCTCGATCCGTATTTAGCATGGACAGGCGTAAAAGACACGGGTCGTGGCTGTACTTTATCTGCAATAGGATATGAACAGTTAACCAGGCCTAAATCTTACCATTTGCGTATAAAAGTTTAAAATTTAAGAATCATTAAATACATTGATTATGGCAAATCATAGACATACATTCACATATCCTACACGAATAGAATATGGACCAAATGCAATGAAAGATTTTACAAAGATCGTTCAGGAAAAGGGTTTAAAAAAAGGATTAATTGTTACTGACAAGGGGATTGAAAAAGTAGGAACAGCAAATCAATTAAAGGATTTTTTTACTGATGTTAGTGTTGAATCAGTAATCTTTAATAATGTTAAATCGAACCCTACTGAAGAGAATGTACTTGAAGGAACTAAGGTTTATAAAGACGAAAATTGTGATTTTATAGTTGCTCTTGGAGGAGGTTCTCCGATAGATGCAGGTAAAACCATAAAAGTAATGGCAACTCACAATGGTCCGCTTGCAAAGTATGATGACATGAAAGGTGGCGACAAATACATTGTAGATAATATGCCACCGTTTTACGCAATACCAACTACCGCTGGCACCGGAAGTGAAGTGGGGAGAAGTAGTGTTATTAATATAAACGATAAAAAAGTGATCATTTATTCACCTTTTATGATGCCTGATATTGCGGTGTTAGATCCTTTAATAACAGTTTCTCTTCCTTCGAAACTAACTGCTGCAACCGGAGTTGATGCTTTTGTTCACAGTTTAGAGGCTTATATAATGGAAACCTATCATCCTATGGCAGATGCTATCGCCAAAGAAGCAATGGAAATGTGTGTAAAGAACTTAGAAATAGCGGTAAATAAAGGTTCAGATATTATAGCAAGAGGTAATATGCTGATGGCATCGGCCATGGGAGCAATTGCATTCCAGAAGGGATTAGGGCTTAATCATGCCATTGCACATGGATTGGGTGTTTTTTATGATATGCACCATGGCCTGGCAAATGCAGTAGTTTTAACCGAAGTGATGAAATATAATATATCAAGAGAAAGCACTCGTAAAAGGTATGCTTCTCTTGGATCAATTTTTGGAGTTGAAAATGATGCTGATAGCGTGATTGAAGCAGTGGGAGAATGGTTAAAGTCGGTTGGAATTGATGTCAGCCTTACCGACTTAAATGTTGAAGAAAGTCAGTTTCAGAAATTAGAAGAATATGCACTGGCAGATCCATGTTGTCCATTAAATCCTAAGGAAGTAGAAAAGGGGGATGTTGTTAGGATCTTAAATAAGTTAATTTAAATAAAGTACACTTATGATAAAAGTAATCACTTTCGACCTTTGGGATACTGTTTTTATTGATGACTCTGATGAACCCAAAAGAAAGGCTGAAGGAAGATTGTCAAAACGCGATGAACGCAGACAACTCGTATTTGAATATGCCAATAAACACAAGAAAGTTTCTAAAGAACACGTAGATATTATTTATAAAACTGTTGATACTGCTTTTAGAAAAGTTTGGCAAGAACAATTTATCACCTGGCAGGTTGCTGATCGCTTAGAGATTATATTTAAAGGATTAGATGTTGAACTATCTGCAGATGAAATGTCAGAAATAGTAAGACGTCATGAAGAAATGGAACTGGAATTTAAACCGGATTTTATTGAAGGGGTTGCTGAGGCAATCAAAGTATTACACAAAGATTATACCTTGGCCGTAATTTCTGATGCTATTTTTAGTCCGGGCCGTGTACTTAGAGAACTATTAAAAAGTCAGGATCTATTACAATATTTTGACCATTTTGTATTTTCAGATGAGATAGGTAGTGCAAAGCCAAAACCTATTGTATTTGAATCGGTATATGAAAAATTCAACATTCAATCTGGCGAACTTGTTCATATAGGCGACAGGGAGCATAACGATATTCTCGGTCCGATAAAAATGAATTCTCATTCAATTTTATGTACAGCAGCTATAGATAGAGATAGTAAAAACACCAGAGCAGCAGCAGTGTTCAGCGATTATGAAGAGTTGCCTTCTATTATAAAATCTTTTAAGTTTTAAATTAATTAATATGAGTAAGGAATTAAAATTTCTAATACCTGATGGATATCCAAAAAAGAGCAGGAATCAGTTTGATGAGTTTGGTGTAAGGTGGGCAGGAAAGCTATATGCAGATCTGTTAATAAAACATTTACCTGATGCAAAATACGATATAATATACACCAGCGATGAGAATGCTGTAATTCCGGATAAAAATGAACTGAAAAAATACGCAGGAATTCTCTGGCCCGGTTGTAATCTCACGGTGTATCACGATCATGATGAGCGAGTTACAAAAATGACAACTATTGCAAAAGATGGCTTTTCGGTAGGTGTACCACAATTTGGTAGTTGCTGGGCAGCACAATTGGCTGTATATGTTGCAGGCGGAGAAGTTAAGCCAAATCCTAAAGGAAGAGAAATGGGGGTTGCAAGAAAAATATTTCTTACAGAAGAAGGTAAAAACCACCCTATGTATGAAGGAAAGATGCCGGTTTTTGATGGATTCATAAGCCATGATGATATGATTACAAAATTACCCGAATGTGCTACAAGTCTTGCTTCAAATGATTTCACCAAAATACAGGCTGTAGAAGTTAATTATGGGAAGGGTATTTTTTGGGCTACTCAGTATCATCCTGAGTATGACTTACATCTAATGTCTGGTCTGATTTTAGCCAGAGAAGAAAAATTAACCCGAGAAGGGTATTTTAAAAGTCATAAAGATATCATAGAATATTCAGAACAATTGGAGGCAATATCACAGAATCCATCACGAAAAGATCTTAGATGGAAATTGGCAATTGACGATGATCTTGTTTCCGATGATATAAGAGAATTGGAATTTACAAATTGGATCAAACATATAATTCTAAAAGACAATATATAGATGGCAGCATTGATTGAAAAAGGACCTTATCGTAAGTGGCAATACAAAATATTTTCTGCCACCTGGCTAGCCTATGTTGGCTATTATTTTGCACGAAAGGCTTTTTTTGTCGTCAAAAGTGATATGTCGGATACCTTGGAATTAAATACCATCCAATTGGCTCATTTGGGTACGGCCTACCTGATTTCTTATATGATAGGTCAATATTCAAGTGCATATTTTGGACGCAAGTTAGGACCAAAATATTTGCTCATTGTAGGTATGGGGATATCCCTGTTGTGTAATGTGATTTTTGGGATTTCTAACAGTTACTGGACCCTCATTTTGTTTTTAAGTTTAAACGGATTGGCTCAGGGAACCGGATGGCCGGGTTCTATCGGAAGTTTAGCCTATTGGTTTAAAAGAAAACAACGGGGAAGTATTTTAGGTATTTGGTCTACTTGTTATCAATTAGGGTCAGTATTAGCCACTTCTTTTGCAGCCTATATGTTAGGACAATATGGATGGAGATGGTCTTTCTTTGGAGCTTCCCTGGTTTTACTAGTTATCTGGATGGTTGTAATATATCTACATCCAAACCGGCCTGAAGATGTTGGTTTAGATCCAATAGTTGATGAAGATGAGCTTAGTGATCAGGCTGACAAAAACACAAATGAAAAAGAAGAGAAAGGTTTAGGATGGTCCAAGGAAGTTGTTTTTACAATTGTAACTATGGGCTTGATATATTTTGGAATTAAATTTTTAAGATATGCTCTCTGGAGCTGGGCACCCTTTCTTTTAAGAAACAATTTTGGGCAAGCTGGCGATGATGCAGGATATATCTCTACTGTTTTTGATATTCTTGGTTTTGCAGGAGTAATCTTTGCAGGTTTTGTTTCCGATAGATACTTCAAAGGAAGAAGATCTTTTCTTTCTTTCTTAATGCTTTTTTTTATGGCTTTATCTTTTGTTATGATGTACACCATGGGATCAACCAGTCTGTTCTATTTTACTATCTCTATGGGCTTAGCTGGTTTTATGCTTTATGGTCCCGACTCCCTTATCTCGGGTGTTGGTGCAATTGATGTTGGAACAAAAAAAGGAGCGCTTGTAGCTGCAGGAATAATTAACGGAACCGGTTCAATCGGGCCAATATTTCAGGAAGAGATTATTGGATGGATGTATGAAAAATACAATCATGAATTGACTCCTATTTTTATATTATTGGTTGTTGTGGCATCTATTACAGCATTTATAACTTTTATTCTTTGGTTTAGATCAAAGAAAAGCATTGTTAAATTATAAATATTGAACCTTATATTTATTAGAGAGCTCTGGTTTACAGGTTATTGCATCAATTAATCCCTGATTGAAATACCTTTCAATTAAACTTTCAACTAATTTATATATATTTATATAACCTTAAATTAGATTGTATTGAATT
>JBDLIB010000153.1:0-6789 GCA_039715085.1 Bacteroidota bacterium
AAACAATTAATAGAATGTGTACCTAATATCAGTGAAGGACGCGATATAGATAAAATAAACGAAATAGCAAATGTTGTTGAAACTGTAGAAGGTGTTAAACTCCTGGATATTGATCCGGGAAATGCGACTAACCGTACCGTAATAACTTTTGTAGGTGAACCACAAAGAGTGATCGATGCAGCATTTTTATTGATAAAAAGAGCCTCTGAACTCATAGATATGAGCAAACACAGTGGAGCTCATCCTCGTTTTGGTGCAACCGATGTTTGTCCGTTAGTTCCTATTGCCGGTATTTCCATGGAAGAAACTGCAAAATATGCACATAAGTTAGGAGAACGAGTTGGTAAAGAACTCGGTATTCCCGGATATTTTTATGAAAATGCAGCAAAAGAGGAAAAACGAAGAAATTTGGCAAGCTGCCGTTCGGGAGAATATGAAGGGTTAAAAGAAAAATTAGTTAAGTCACAATGGAAACCTGATTTTGGTCCGGCTGAATTCAACGACAAAGTCGCTAAAAGCGGAGCAACAGCAATTTCTGCCCGTGATTTTTTAATTGCATATAATATTAATCTGAACACTACCTCTACCCGTAGAGCAAATGCCGTAGCTTTTGATATACGTGAAGGAGGCAGGATTAAACGTGAAGGTAATCCGGCTACCGGTAAAAAAGTTTTGGATAAAGATGGAAATCCGGTAAGAATTCCCGGTAAATTAAAAGCCGTAAAAGGGATAGGCTGGTTTATTGAAGAATATGGTATTGCCCAAATTTCATACAATCTAACCAATATCAGCATTACCTCTATGCACGTGGCTTTTGATGAAACCTGTAAATCTGCCGAAAAAAGAGGTTTAAGAGTTACCGGTTCTGAATTGGTTGGATTAATTCCACTTCAAGCGATGTTGGATGCTGCAGATTATTTCTTGCTAAAACAAGAACGGTCTTTAGGAATTTCGGAAGCTGAAAAAATAAAGATCGCTATTAAATCGCTTGGTTTAGACGATCTGAAACCATTTATTCCTGAAGAAAAAATTATTGAATATTTATTAGAAGATAAGGAAACCCAAAAATTGGTTGATCTAACCGTTACTAATTTTGCCGAAGAAACAGCAAGCGAATCCATGGCGCCGGGAGGCGGATCAATCTCAGCTTATGTAGGTGCTTTGGGGGTTTCACTAGGAACCATGGTTGCCAATTTATCAGCACATAAAGCAGGTTGGGATGACCGTTGGGAAGAGTTTTCCAATTGGGCAGTAAAAGGACAGTCCTACAAAAACAAATTATTGTTCCTGGTAGATGAAGACACCAATTCATTTAACAAAATAATTGATGGTTTTAGAATGCCAAAAGGAACAGATGAAGAAAAAAAGCTGCGTAAACAAGCCATTGAAAATGCTACTAAATACGCTACCGAAATTCCGTTTCAGGTAATGGAAACCGCTCATGATTCTATCGAAGTAATGCAGGCTATGATCCATGATGGTTTACAAAACTCTTTATCAGATGCAGGTGTTGGGGTTTTATGTGCCAGAACTGCTGTAATTGGCGCTTATTTTAATGTAAGGATCAATGCAAAAGATATTAAGGATAGAGATTTTGCTGATGAAATTCTCGCTAAAGCGGAAAAAATTTACCAGGCTACTTTACAAAAAGAAAAAGAAGTGATCGATTATATTGACAGCAAGATGTAAATAATTGAATCTATATCATAAAAAATCCCTATTTAGAATTCTAAATAGGGATTTTCAGTTTTTGGTTAATTGATGATTCGTTAAAAAGTGATTTCTTTAAAAATTTTATGCATTAAGCGTTTTTTGTCATTGATAACTTCTTCAAGTGAAATGGAAGTTTCTGTTCGTTTAATACCATCGATCCTGTCTAAACTAAAGATAATATCTTTTGCATGCCGGGTATCTTTTGCCCTTATCTTACAGAAAACAGAAAATTTACCGGTAGTTAAATGTGCAACAGTAACTTCAGGTATCTTTTTAATCTCTTCTATTACAGTTTGTGTTGTAGAAGAATTCTCAATAAATACACCCACATAGGCTATAAAAGTATATCCCATCTTATTATAATCAACACTAAGAGTAGAACCTTTAATTACTCCTTCATCCTCCATCTTTTTAACTCTAACGTGAATTGTACCGGCAGAAACGAGTAAACTTTTGGCTATATCCGTAAACGGTGTACGGGCATTTTCAATCAAAGCCTCAAGAATTTGATGATCCAGTTCGTCTAATTTGAATTTTGACATAGTTTATTTGTTTTATTTTTACAAATATCTTAAAAATATATGAATTAATAACCATATATCGTAAATTTTAATGAAATATTATATGTATTTTTTAATAAATTCAATTGAAAGTACATTATTTGATTAAGTTAAATTGTATTTTTTATTAAAATGACTAATTGAAATTTGATAAATTATCAATTCTTTCTGCCTGTGATTCCAAATGGAATACACACTTTTTATAAAAATTTTCTAACTGTCAAAAATAGATCTATTAATAATTTTTAACAAAACACCTTACAATTTCATTTTGTTAATTCCTTATTTGTTACAAGTGTAAACAGTCCTTTGTTTACACTTGTAAACCATAAATACATAAATTGATTTTACATTTGTAACTAATATTTGAGCAGTTAGCAGATTCTTATGAAGTATAATTACGAAATATGTAATAAATATTTGTGAAGTATTTTATAATATTGTTTTTCTGTATATTATAGTATTTTATTTAAGCTATTTATTTAATATAAAAATAGCATTATCTCTGATATCCTGTTAAAAGTTTGGTATTTTAAAACTATGTGATTACATTTGTAAACATAAATATATTTTACAATGGTAAACAGCGATGAATTTAGTGATCGATTAAAAAAAGTAATGGAATATTACAATTTAACAGCCTCAGCATTTGCCGACAGGATTCAAGTACAGCGTTCGAGTATTTCACATTTATTATCGGGGAGAAATAAACCCAGCTTAGATTTTGTAATGAAAGTTATAGATGAATTCAACGAAGTGGAATTGTACTGGCTTTTAATCGGTAAAGGTTCATTTCCAAAAACAGCTACATCTCCTCTACCACAAAAACAAAATATACCCGATCAGCCAAAAAGAACTTTGACTGACAAGCCTATAAAATTTGAAACAGCATCTGAAAATAGCAGAAAAGATATTGAACGAATTGTGATTTTCTATACTGATGGTACTTTTACGGAGTATCAGAAATGATCTAATGATGTAATGTTACAATGATATAATGATACATTAAGAGTAATAAAACTCATTGACTCATTTTAACATTATATCATTACAACATTTTTAACTACTGTATAGTCAATGTTTCATTTACTTCCCAGTTGGCTTTTGCCTCAATAATAGTTGTGAAATAATAAACTTCTTCGGGTTGTTCTTTATTTAGATAATTACCTGTATCCCATTTTTTATTAGCGTTCGTATCATAGGTTATTCTAACCATATAGCGGGAGGGAGAAATATTTACAAATTTGATCTCATGCTGTGATTCGGCATAAAAGCTTGCTTCAATATTACCTCTTTCATTTATCAGATCAACAATGATAGGATATTGTTTTACATTCATTAAGTTTACATAGATAGAGCTGTAGTTTGCCGGACGTTTCGTAGAAAAATTCATATTCAAGGTGTCGTTTTGAACACCAAATATATCCGTTACAGTTCCAGGTAAAGCTTGCAGGGTATATTTACTATCATGTTTTTTTTCAAATTCTAAGTATAATTTATTCTTACTGCTATTTAAATTGTACATATAAGCAACCTTAACCGAATCAATATCCAGAAAATTAATTTTACTTGTATCTACTTTAGAAACAGGTATATTTGTTGTAATGTTTAAAGTATCTCTTAGATCTAGAACACTTCTTATCCCCTGACTTAAAACCAAAGAATCAATATTCTCTTCTCTTAGTTTTATATTAACAGTATCTAAAAAGCCTTTATTTTTTACTATAAATTCAATGGAATCTCTTTCATAGCCCGTAAACCAATAATGCAAAGTATCTTTTACCTTATCAAAATTTGCAAAAGAACTGAAATCAATCCCAGTTTTTGAATAAGGTTCCACTTTTAAACTATCCGCATTCCCTTCGTATGCAAATAGTAGATGTCCCTTGTTTGCTTCCATAGGTTTTTTAGGAAGCCTGAAAGGTAATATCTCATTAAATAACACCAAATTGTATGTTGTATCTGTCGTGGGAGCAGTTACTATATCTTTATAAAAACCAATTTTATCTCCTTTCGGATTATATTTATAATTCTTACTCACATCATTTAATGCTACCAAAGCATAATCTCCGGCTTTGATGTTTGTGATCTCAAAATGGATACTATCTTTTAAAGCACCTACGTACATGGGTTTTTGATCAAAAATAATCGAATCATTATATTCATCGTTAATTTCATACAGCATTACCACGATGTCTTCATTTATTTCTAATTCCCTGGCATCTTTTATAGTTCCGGATACTTTTAGCGAATCGATATAATCTCCTGTAGAAATGATATATTTAAAATTATCTAAAATATTACCTTCGGTATTATCAATTACACTTTGACCAAAATTAAATGTATAAGTTGTATTTTCCAGCAAAGTATCCTTGATCTTAATAGTGATAAATTTACTTGGTGTTCCCTGAGGAGTAATGATTGGCGGATATTTTAAAGGTGGGGAAACAATAAATTGTGAATTAAAATTCTTTAATTTTATATATTCATCAAAATAGATCTTAATCTCATCTGATGAAAAATTTGTACTTCCAAAATCAGGAACCGCTTTTACCATGATAGGCCTGTCTTCATCAATCGGGCCACCGGTAGGCCTTCCGCGCCTGGCACAACTAAAAATAAAAGAAATTGAAATTACAAATAATAAAAGGTAACGAAGATTCATTTATCAAAATTTGTTACAAATTAACGATTAATTTTAAGTAAAATAAAAAAGCTTCTACCATTATTTTATTTTAAGCGGATCTGCCATCCTCAAAAAAATAACGCAAACATTGTATGTTAATGCATTATCGCATTTCTTCATTGCTGCATTAAAACATTATATCATTATAGCATTTAAACCGTATAGGCCATAGTTGCTACACTCACTTTGGTATCAGAAACATCTAAAATTGAAATGCAGCAAGTTTCCAAAGTAGCACCTGTTGTAATTACATCATCGATCAATAATATATGCTTATTTTTAATTTTATCAGGTGCAACTATTTCAAAAACATTTTCTTTAACCCGGGCTCTTTCCGATAATTTTTTAAATGCCTGAGCTGCCGCATGCTCTTTCCTGATCAAAACATCTTCGTAAAAAGGTATATCCAGAATTTTTGATAAACTCTCTCCAAAAAAAGAAAGTTGATTGTAGCCTCTTTGCTTTAATTTCTTCGGATGCAGTGGTACCGGAATGATACAGTCAATATCCCTAAAACGATTACTTTGCTTTATATTCTCTCCCAGCCAATTTCCCAAAAATTTTCCAACTTTTTGTTTTCCTCTATATTTTAATTGATGAATAAGTTTCTGTACATTGCCCTTTTTATGAAAATAAAGTAAGGTCGTTGCAGATTGTAATGGAATTCTACCATAAAAAATCTTTTCAATGATGTTGTCCTCTTCTATACAGAAATTTGTTAATGGTAATTCATGCAAACAATGTGTACACAGGTGTTTTTCACCACTTTGCAGTGGATTTTCACAGGTTAAACACAGTTCAGGAAAGAATAAATAAAATATGTTTTTGAAACTTTTTAACAAATCTTCAAATTATCTTCAGAATTCAAAAATAAATTTAACAAATTTTTAAGATTAACACACAATAATCACAATTTTTAACGTTATAATATTTTACGGTTAATTTAAACAATCACATTATGGATCAAGACACAAAATCATCAAACAACAAAATTTTAATAATAGCACTTACTGTTTTGCTATTTGCTCTAATTGGTTATACCTTTTATTTAAGTAAAGATCATAAAGAAGCTCTAAAATTTTTACAAGATGAAAAAGAACAAATTATTGGAAATTTAACTGCAATGGAAGAAAAATACGATATTGCCATTGCTGAAAACACAAGTTTATCTGATTCTTTAACTATTGAAAAAGAAAAGATAATTGAATTTAAAGAATCTGTTAAAAGTTTAAAAAAGACAAACTCTTCTATATTAAGCAAATATAGAGTGCAAGTAAACAAATTACAAGCAACTAATGACCGTTTATTAGACGAGGTTGATTCTTTAAGGCTTACAAACAACTTATTAACTGAAGAAAAGGATAGCATTACAAGTCAATTGGTAGTACAAACAAGCTACAATGATACATTATCTGCTCAAAACACAGAATTAGCAAGAAAAGTAGAAATTGGTAGTGCATTAAACATTCAGGATGTGGAAGTTACTGCATTAAAAATGCGAAGTAATGGTAAATACACAGAAACTAACAAAGCACAAAAGACTGATGCTGTAAAAGTTGATTTCCGTTTAATGGAAAACGAAATTGCAACACCTGGAGACAAAGATGCATATATTGTTTTTCAAAATCCTAAAGGTTCTGTGATCAACGCTAAAGGAACTTTTATATTAAAAGATAGTACAGAAGTTAAATACACAGATCTGACTACAATTAATTATGAAAATGCAGAGCTGGATGTAACTATGCTTGTAGAAAGAAAAGGGGAAAAGTATGAAAAAGGAAGCTACCCTATTAGTGTTTATGTAGAAGGTAGATTAGTAGGAGCTGCAAA
>JBDLIB010000154.1:0-6782 GCA_039715085.1 Bacteroidota bacterium
GCATCATCCGTAATGGGTCATCGCTATAGGTTATATCAGGATCAAGCGGAGTTTTTATAAGTTTTTTCTCAAGATCCTCAATTCCGTTAAACGGATCTGATAACTCACCAAAATTATTTTTATTTAGGCTTATAGCCATTGCATTGATAGTAAAATCCCTACGATTTTGATCATCCTGTAAAGTACCTGTTTGTACTTTCGGGTTTCGACTATCTTCGGTATAAGATTCCTTTCTGGCACCAACAAATTCCAACTCGATTACATCACTTTTATCGTTTTCAAAATAACGCAACATCGCAGTACCGTAAGTTTTAAAAATCTGTACTTTTGGTTTTCCGGGAATTAATTCGGCTACCTTTTTTGCCAATGAAATTCCATCACCTACAGTAACAATATCGATATCCCTGTCATTGATTCTTTGTAAAATAAAATCACGTACATACCCACCAATAACATAAGTATCTAATTCTAACTCAGCTGCAGCGGTAGCAATAAAATTAAAAACAGGATCTGTAACAGCGCGTTTATAGTTGGTTTTTTTCATAGATGTTTATTTTCTAAGAAAATCAATTTTACCACTTTCATGTACCCTAACAATCTGTGAAGCAATTCCTGATCTTTTTTCCCGATGTAAATTTACCACATAATCTGCTTTTTCCAAAAGTGTTTTTTCAATTTCATCGAAAGATTTTGGAGCTGGTTTACCCGAAATATTTGCAGAAGTTGAAACGATCGGTTTCCCAAATTCAGCAATCAACTTCTTACAGAATTCATCTTTCACCATCCTGATTGCCACCGTATTATCTTTAGCTATTACATTTTTAGCAAGTCCGTTTGGGTTATTATAAATAACACTTGTTGGCTTGGATGAACCTTCAATGATACAACTCACTTTTGTTGGAACATTCTCAATATAAGTTTGCAGCATCTCCCAACCATCTACCAAAATTATCAAGCTTTTGCTCTCTGCCCGTTGCTTAATTATGTAAATTTTTTCAACAGCTTTCTCATCTGTAGCATCACAACCTATTCCCCAGATAGTATCTGTAGGGTAGATAATAGTACCACCTGAATTAAGAGCATTAAGTGTATGTATAATTTCTTCTTGCATTAACTAAAATTTATATCCAAAATAATTAATGTCTTCATAAAACCATTCAGAAACAAGTATTTTTGTTTCTTCATCATAAAAATCTCTATAATTACTTTTTAAAGTCCTATTGAGATGGGGTAATTTTGACTCTAAACCTAAGTCCTGTGACACCTTATCAAAACCCTCATTTAAATTTTCAAATCTTACTATGGTATCAATTTTAATATTCCCGTCATAGTCTTTTAACCATTCTGTCTGCGGTAGGAAATGTTGAGGCCTATTATAATAAAATTTAACTTTGTTCTCCCCTAATGTTACTTCAATCCACTTTTTAAATGAAATAAATTCTTTTTCGTTTTTCTTTCCTTCAAGCCTATTAATCATTACTTTGGGATTTGTTTTAATTCGGTGTTTATAGTGTGAGACCATTTTATCAAAAGGATTTCTAACCACTGAAAATTTATATGCAGTATCCCATTTTTTCTTCCCAATATGATCAATTATCTCTCTGGCAGTTAGATGTTTTCTAAAAGGTTTACCTATTATATCAATTACACTTGTTCCCGCAGTTTTATTAATATGGATAAAAATAAAATCTTTCTTATTGCCTTTATGGAGAGGTGAGTTAAAGTATAACCCTATAATATTTTTATATTTTTCTATAAACTTTATTTTCATTATTCTCTTAAAAATGCCAAATTCTAAACCAACATATTAAATTTGTTTATTCTTGTTTGAGTAAAAATACAAAAAATCAGTTTCTATTTTAAATTATGATTTAGCAACCACAATTTTACATATCTCATAAAAACAGTATAACTATAAACTGAAGAAATCATAAACCCTTGAAATCCATCTAAGAAGCCTCGTTGTAAGATGAAATGTTTTATAAACCTAAAAGGAGGCTTAATTATAAAGTGAAATAAACTTGGTTTCTTTCCTTGATTAAAAAGTGCCTGAGCCTGAAGTTGTGCAAATTTATTTCTCTTATAAATAATATTATCAATTCCTTTATAAGAATAATGTTTTATTTTATTTTCTAAAAAACCAACTTTACCCTCTGCTTCAATCTCTTCATGAACCAGTAAACCATCATAGCGGCAATATTCTTTTTTTAATAAACGAATTACTTTATCATTTTGTAAACCGCTATATTTAATATCCTTGCCCATATAGTTTGTAGTTCTATATATCCAATAGGCAACTTCTTCGTTGTGACTATTAACTGTTTGCAAAATTTCTTCTTTCAAAGCTTTTGGTATTCTTTCATCTGCATCCAGAATAAAAACCCAATCGTGGGTCGCTTTTTCAATTGCAAAATTTTTCTGACTGGAAAAATCATCAAATTTTCGTTGTAATAATCTTACTTTATGCTTTTTTACTAATTCAACGGTTTTATCTGTACTGTATGAATCAATAACTATAATTTCATCGGCAAATGAAACTGATTCTAGGGCTTCTTCGATATGAATTTCCTCATTAAAAGTAGGTATTATGGCTGTTAAATTAACCTTCTTCTTCATTAATATCAATTTTGCTGCGAATTTAATTTTCTTTTTTTAAACTAAAATGATTTATTAAAACTTTTTAAAGTCCAATAATTTAGTTTTTTTCTAATCTTATATTTTCTAATAATATTCAAAGGTTTAGGTTTTAAGTGTGATTTATCCTTTTTAAGAAAAGCCAATGCAGCATCTACAACTCTTTTTGAAGATTTTCCATCAGTATAAGGGTGTGAATCAGCAGCATATTTTTCAATTTCACTTATAACTTTTTCAGGTCTTGTAAGTGCGTATTCAATTGCACTCTCAATTTCTGAAACGTCCAACACGTTAATATAACTTGGCAAAGGCATATTATTTCTAAAAGTTACAACAGGTTTAATTTGCATTAGATATTCTATTAAAGCTGATGAAGTATCACATAACATTACATCCGATTTCTTAAATAAAGGTATCAGGTCTGTTGTATCGTGATAGGTTAAATATTCATTTTGGATACTCTTAAACTTTTCAACAGTTCCTTTATCAAGCATTGGATGTAATACAACTTCAAAATACCATTTACCTGACTTTGATAATCGTTTAATTTCTTCAAAAACTTCATTATTCAAAGCCAGACTATAACTTTTAGTAAAAGTTGATGAGATCATAACAACAGGTTTATTATCCTTTCTGTTTTTATTATCCTCTAAAGGAAACAAAGGATCTAATTTCGACCAACCGGTTTCTACAACCTCAAAATGATTTAGTTTTTTGCTTAATTCCTTAAACGTTTTTGTACTTGTCGGACCCTGTGTACAATATAGATCAAAGAAATTTCTGATGGTAAACTGATCTGTTCCTCTTCTTTTATTTGCCGGAAAACCATGGAAGATTTGCACTTTAATACCCGGTATAAAATCAGGTACAGTATCGGTTGGAACGAAAACTATTTCAGGATTGTAATTTATTACATCATCAATCGTTTCTAACAGTACTTCATCATCTTCAATATATTCATCATTGGCTTTAATTTCATTAAACCAGGCTACTTCATACCCTCTCTTATTTATTTCAGATTGTAAAGGTCTGGCTATTGAATAACCGTATCTTTGTGAAATGTATATTAAAAATTTATGATTCATCTTCAAATATAGGTCTTATAATACTTAATAAACATCTAAATCACATCCAGGTAAAGTATCTTTTCTTTAATGAGATTACAAATATAAAAAGGCTTGATCAATAAAGCATTTTAATTTTTACTCTTTTATTACAAAAAAGAGGTAAATTTGCACAAATTTTTTTAAAATGGGGAGAATACTAGCATTCGATTATGGGGAAAAACGTACCGGTATTGCCGTAACAGATGAATTGCAGATAATTGCCTCAGGACTAACGACAATTGAAACAGATAAAATCATCCCATTTTTAAAAAATTATCTGAAAAATGAAAATGTGGAATTATTTTTGATAGGTGAACCCAAGCAAATGGATAATTCTGCATCTGAAAGTGAAATTTTGATTAAACCATTTATTGAAAAGTTAAAATCTGAATTCAGTCATATCCCTATAAAAAGAGTGGATGAAAGGTTTACATCAAAAATGGCTTTTCAAACAATGATCGATAGTGGATTGAAAAAGAAACAACGAAAAAATAAGGCTTTATTAGATGAGATAAGTGCAACTATTATTTTGCAGAGTTACCTTTATAATAAAAAATGATTATGATTAACAATATTATAAGGTTTACCAGAAGAAAAATCAGAGATAATTTTAAAGAGCAACTCAGTAAAAATGATATTCAAGACATTGGAGACAAAAATTTCGTTTTAATTTCTAATAATTGCTGGGGAGGTGAAGTATATCAATGGTATAAAAGACCATACAACTCACCCTTTATTGGTTTATTCCTCTATGGTCCCTGCTATATAAAATTGTTGTCAAATTTTGATCATTACATGAATCAAAAAATTGAATTCGTAAAAGAATCAAAATATCCTGACAGAGCCCCAACCTATCCTATAGGTAAATTAGATGATATTGAAGTCCATTTTACTCATTATGAATCTGAGGAGGTAGCGAGATCAAAATGGGAAAGACGCACTAAAAGAATGCTTGAAGAAAAAAATAAAGAAAATTATTATTTCAAAATATGCGACAGAGAGAGAGTAGATAATGAAATCATTTATAAGTTTCACGATTTGCCTTTTCAAAATAAAATTTCGTATTCTTTAAAGAGTGATTTATCATTAGAAGAGAAGAATCATATCAAAATAAATGAAATTGATAAAAAAAGAGGTTCTGTTCCTAATGGAAAAAAGTTATACAAATTAACTTTTCTTTATTACGATCTGCATAAATGGTTAAAAGCGAGCTAAAAAATTAAAAATATGATATTACCCGTTATTGCTTATGGCGATCCTGTTCTAAGAAAGATAGGAAAAGAAATTGACAAAGATTATCCTGAATTAGAGCAACTTATTGCAAATATGGTGGAAACCATGATAAGCTCACAAGGTGTAGGCCTAGCTGCACCACAGATTGGAAAAGCTATAAGGCTATTTGTAATTGATGCTTCTCCTTTTGCCGAAGATGATGAATTAGAAGAAGAGGAACGAAAATTTCTGGAAAATTTCAAACAAGTATTTATCAATGCTGAGATCATTGAAGAAGATGGAGATGAATGGCCTTTTAGCGAAGGCTGCCTAAGTATTCCCAATATCAATGAAGATGTATTTCGTCCCGAAAAAGTAACAATCGAATTTGAAGATGAGAATTTCATAAAACACACAAAAACATATAATGGTCTGGCGGCCAGAATAATTCAACATGAATATGACCATACAGAAGGTATTATGTTTACCGATAAAATTTCTTCATTAAAAAAACGATTATTAAAAAAGAAATTAGAAAACATAAGTAAAGGAAAAGTTGATGTTTCTTACAGGATGAAATTCCCAAATATCAAAAGGTAGTAAGAAGTAAGAAAATTATACAAAAACATTAAATATGAAAATAGATAAAATAGTTTCCGTTTCAGGAAAACCAGGATTATACGAAATAATTTCTCAATCAAAAAACAGTGTAATTGTGGAATCTTTACAAGACAAAAAAAGATTACCTATCCATTCATTACACAACATAAGTGCTTTGAGTGATATCGCAATATATACTTATGAAGAAGAAGTGTCTTTAAAAGAAGTATTTTTAAATATCTTCAATAAAGAAGAAGGGAAAAAGACGATCGACCCTAAATCTAACAAACAACAGCTACTTGATTATTTTGGTGAAATTTTACCAAACTTTGATGATGAAAGAGTTTATCCTTCAAACATAAAAAAAGTATTACAATGGTATAATACATTGGTAGATTCTAATTTTGATTTTCCAAGTTTAGAAGAAAAAGAAGAAAAATAGTTTAAATTGTTCAGGTTTTTTGGTTTCGAGTTTAACCCGAAACACGAAACTCGTAACCCAAAACTAAAAACCCACCTATGGCCAATCGCAAACAACAACTTGAAGCAATTGAGAAACTTCTCGACACCATGGACGAGATTCGTGAAAAATGTCCGTGGGATAAAAAACAAACCATTCAATCACTTCGTCATTTAACTATAGAAGAAACATATGAGTTAGGAGATGCTATTTTAGATAATGATCTGATCGAGGTTAGAAAAGAACTAGGTGATTTATTATTACATATTATCTTTTATTCCAGAATTGCTTCTGAAACGAATTCTTTCGACATTGCAGATGTTGCAAACGGGATCAATGAAAAGTTGATCAATCGTCATCCACATGTATTTGGAGATTTTAAAGCTGAAACTGAAGAGGAAGTAGCCAAAAATTGGGAAAAGCTAAAATTAAAAGAGGGAAACAAGTCGGTTTTAGAAGGTGTACCGAAATCTTTACCTGCAATGATTAAAGCAAGTAGAGTTCAGGATAAAGCTTCTTCTGCCGGATTTGACTGGGAAAGATCAGAGCAGGTATTTGAAAAAGTGCAGGAAGAGATCAACGAGCTGCATGAAGAAGTTCTGAAAAAAGACACTTCAAAGATCGAATCGGAATTTGGTGATGTTTTATTTTCATTGATCAATTACGCCCGATTTATTAAAGTCGACCCCGAAAGCGCCTTAGAAAAAACAAATAAGAAATTTATCTCCCGCTTCCGGTTCCTGGAAAAAGAGGCAGCGAAAGAAGGGAAA
>JBDLIB010000155.1:0-6748 GCA_039715085.1 Bacteroidota bacterium
TCATGTATATTTAGAAGTGACTCATACAGAGCCAGGTATAAAAGGAAATACAGCTACCAATGCAACAAAACCGGCTGTTGTTGAAACAGGTGCGAAAGTTAACGTTCCATTATTTATCAATGAAGGTGATAAAATTAAAATTGAAACGGAAAAAGGAACCTATATGGAAAGAGTAAAAGAGTAATTTCTACTCTTTTTTTTGATCAACAAAATAAATTAGAGAAATATAAAAAAAAATGAGATTATTCATCTTGTAATCAATTTCAATAAATTATTTTTGTATGAAAATTTTTAAAAAAATATAAAATGAGTGTTTTAGTAAATAAAGATTCAAAGATAATAGTTCAGGGATTTACCGGAAGTGAAGGTACTTTCCATGCTACACAAATGATCGACTACGGTACAAATGTAGTTGGAGGAGTTACACCCGGTAAAGGAGGACAAACCCATTTGGATAAGCCTGTTTTTAATACAGTAGCAGAAGCAGTAAAGGAAGTTGCAGCTGATACTTCCCTTATTTTTGTACCACCGGCTTTTGCCAGTGATGCAATAATGGAAGCTGCAGAAGCAGGAATTAAAGTTATCATTTGTATAACAGAAGGTATTCCTACTGCCGACATGGTAAAAGTTAAATCTTATATCGATCAAAGAGACTGTCGTTTGGTAGGGCCTAACTGTCCCGGTGTTATTACAGCCGACGAAGCAAAAGTTGGTATTATGCCCGGTTTTGTGTTTAAAAAAGGTAGAGTAGGTATTGTTTCAAAGTCAGGAACTTTAACTTATGAGGCTGCTGATCAAGTGGTTAAGCAGGGGTTAGGTATCACAACCGCTATCGGAATTGGTGGAGACCCGATTATCGGAACCACAACAAAAGAAGCTGTTGAATTGTTAATGAATGATGATGAAACCGATGCAATTGTTATGATTGGTGAAATTGGTGGCCAGTTAGAAGCTGAAGCTGCCCGTTGGGTAAAAGCTGATGGTAACCGCAAACCGGTTGTTGGATTTATCGCCGGTCAAACTGCACCTGCAGGAAGAACAATGGGGCATGCCGGAGCGATCGTTGGAGGAAAAGATGATACAGCGCAAGCAAAGATGGAGATCTTAAGAGAGAATGGAATCCATGTAGTTGAATCACCAGCTGAGATCGGTAAAAAAGTTGCCGAGGTTTTAGCATAGAAAATATTTTGTTAAAGAAAATATAATTTTTTAACATATCTTGTATAAAAATCTGCTATTCAATATATTTGATAGCAGATTTTTTTATTCACCAACTCAAATTCAATATGAAAAAACTTCATTATTTATTGCTTACACTTTTTGTGATATCTTTTATAAGTTGTAAGCAATCAAAACCTGAATCAACTTACGAAGTCAAATCCCAAAAAGATGCAACTGGGTTTACATATGAAACCGTTGATAACGATCCAACCGGTTTACGGCTATATACTCTGGATAATGGTCTAAAAGTGTACCTAAGTAAAAATACCGATGAGCCAAAGATCCAAACTTATGTTGCGGTTAGAGCTGGTTCAAGCTACGATCCCAAGGAAACTACCGGTTTGGCTCATTATTTAGAGCATATGGTATTTAAAGGTACAAGTGAATTTGGAACCCAGGATTGGACTAATGAAAAAGTACTTTTAGATTCAATTTCCAATTTGTACGAATTGCATAAAGCCGAAAACGATCCGGATAAAAAGATAGAAATCTATCGTCAAATAGATAAAGTTTCTTTAGAAGCATCTGATTTTTCTATTGCCAATGAATATGATAAAATGGTTGGTTCGTTAGGTGCTGAAAGAACGAATGCGCATACATCGGCTGAAGAAACTGTATATCACAATAAAATTCCGGCCAATGAATTAGAGAAGTGGGCAAAATTGGAAAGTGATAGATTTAGTGAATTGGTTTTACGTTTATTCCATACAGAATTAGAGGCGGTGTACGAAGAGTTTAACAGAATGCAGGACAATGATGGGGCTAAGAAATTCTATAAAGCTATGGAAGGTGTTTTCCCAACTCATCCTTATGGTCAACAAACAACAATCGGAACATCTGAGCATTTAAAGAATCCTTCTATGCTTGCCATTGAAAATTATTTTAATAAATATTATGTACCGAATAATATGGCAGTTATTTTGGTTGGAGATATAGATTTTGATAAAACCATTAAAATCATAAATGATTCTTTTGGAAAATTAAAGGATAAGGAAGTTACACATCCCGTTTTACCAAATGAAAAACCAATAACTTCTCCTGTTACGGTAGAGGTTTTTGGTCCAACTTCAGAATCAGTTTACGTTTCATTTAGAGCTGATAAAATTGGTAGTATGGAAGAGAAAAAGGTTACATTAATCGATATGATTCTGGCTAATAGCCAGGCCGGATTATTCGATCTGAATCTAAACCAACAGCAAAAATTACAAAGGGCATCTTCTTGGACTTATTTTCTAAATGATTATGGAATTCATTTTTTAGATGGTTATCCAAAGGCAGATCAAAGTTTAGAAGAAGTGAAAGATTTGATGTTAGGTGAAATAGACAAAATTAAAAAAGGTGAATTTGATGAATGGATGTTAGATGCGGTTATTAATGATTTAAAACTAAATCAGTTAAGACAATTTGAAAACAGTACAGCTTTGGCAAGTGCATATTATAGTGCATTTATCCATCGTCAGAACTGGAATGAAAAAGTAAAATTTTTAGAAGATTTAAAGAAAATCACAAAACAAGACCTAGTTGATTTTGCAAATGATTTTTATAAGGATAATTATGTGGTAACCTATAAAAGGAAAGGAGAAGATAAGAATATTTCAAAAGTTGAAAACCCGGGAATTACTCCGGTAAATTTGAATAGAGGAAAGCAATCTGATTACATTAAAGAGTTTAATAACATAATTTCCAGTGAATTACAACCGATTTTTGTTGATTATAAAAAAGAAATTCAAAAGACTGAATTAAAAAATGGTGTAGATGTAGCCTATATTGAAAATAAAACAAATGATTTGTTCGATTTAAATATCATTTTTGATATGGGAAGTGATAATAATAAAAAATTAGCACTTGCAGTTGGTTATTTAGATTTTATAGGAACCGATAAATTATCTCCCGAAGAGGTGAAAAAAGAATTTTATAAATTAGGAATTTCATATGGAGTAAGCACAGGAGGAGATAAATCGTATGTGACTCTATCAGGATTAAAAGAGAATTTACCTAAAGGATTAGAACTTTTAGAAAATTTATGGAACAATGCAATTGCTGATCAGGAAAGTTATGATAAATATGTGGCAAAAATACTAAAATCAAGATCAGACGGAAAGACCCAAAAAGGAAATATCCTGAGAAATGGTTTAGTGAGTTATGCTAAATATGGTGAAAATTCAAGATTGAGAAACATTTATAATGCAGATGAGTTAGCAGCTATAAATCCTGATGAGTTAGTTCAAATAGTTAAAGATCTTAAAGGATATAAGCAACGAATATTCTATTATGGAAAGGATGTGGATAATGCAGTTTTAGCATTAAACCAAAGTCATATTTTACCTGAGGAACTAAAAGATTATCCTAAGGCAGTGGAATATACTGAATTAGAAACTGGAAATAAAGTTAATTTTGTTGACTTTGATATGGTACAGGCAGAAATGATGTTTGTTGCTAAAGGTGAAAAATTTGATCCCAATAGACTTGCACGATCCATGGTATTTAACACTTATTTTGGTGCAGGATTGTCATCGATTGTATTTCAAGAAATAAGAGAATCAAAATCTTTGGCATATTCTGCTTATTCATTCTTTAGTAATGCAAGAAAAAAGGATAAAGCCAATTATACAATTGCTTATATTGGTACTCAAGCCAATAAATTACCTCAAGCTGTTGATGCTATGTTAGACCTTATGAATAATATGCCGGAAGCAGAAAAACAGTTCGAAGATGCTAAAACTGCAACATTAAAAAAGATTGCAGCAGGTAGAACAACTAAATCTAGTATCTTTTGGGCTTATGAGGCCTTGAAAAAGAGAGGGATGGATGATGATAATCTTGAAGAAATTTATAATGAAGTTCAAAATATGACTATGGAAGATCTTAAATTCTTTTTTGATGAAAATATAAAAGGAGGTGATTATACAGCCTTGGTTATCGGAAATAAGAATGATATGGATCTGAATGCTTTGAAGAAATTAGGAAAAATTGAAGAACTCGATATCGATTATTTATTTAATTATAAAGATCTTGAGGTGAAACAGTAAAGATTTTAATTATTTTTTATTAATAGCCCACAGCTTCAGCTGTGGGTTTTTGTTTTTAAACAATATTTGTAATCATTCCTAATAAAGTTATCTTTGCACGGATTTTTTAAAATAGAGTAAAATGTTTTCAAAGAAAATACTGATTATTACAAATGTTATTTCTGTAGGAATAATATTTATTTTGGCTTATATATTATTGTTTACCGGTACTGAGATGGTAAAATTACCTGATGATAATAGAATAGTTGTAAAATACGAACCCGATCTACGCGAATTGGTGATGAGCGAAATGAGAGATTACCTGGAAGTTATGAATGAAATTCAACAGGGTTTAGCCGAAAATAATCCTGATAAGATTGTGGAAGCAGCAACAAGACAAGGAGATATCTCATTAGAAGCTACCCCTGTAAGATTGCTGAAATTATCCCCAATCCCTTGTAAGAAGTTAGGATTTAAAGGTCATGATATTTTTCAGGCGATAGCCGATAGTGCCAGGGTTAATTTTAACCGTACAACTACCATTAAACAATTAGCCGAATTGACCAATAACTGTATTGTATGTCACAGAACATATAAAGTAGAAGCACAATAAATATCTGAAAAACAATAAAATAAAATATATCAATTCAGGTTTGTCAAATTTTAATTTATTTTATTTGTATTTTTGCAAACTTAATTTTTTAGAATGAAGAGAGTAGTTGTTGGTCTTTCAGGAGGAGTAGATTCCAGTGTTGCCGCATATCTGTTAAAAGAGCAGGGTTATGAGGTTATCGGATTATTTATGAAAAACTGGCATGATGATTCGGTTACAATTTCTAATGAATGCCCTTGGCTGGAAGATAGTAATGATGCTATGTTGGTTGCCGAGAAACTAGGTATTCCTTTTCAAGTGGTTGATCTTAGTGAGCAATACAAAGAACGTATTGTTGATTATATGTTTCGTGAATACGAAATGGGAAGAACTCCAAACCCCGATGTGCTTTGTAATAGAGAGATCAAGTTCGATGTCTTTATGGATATAGCTCTGGATCTAAATGCAGATTTTGTTGCTACAGGACATTATTGCAGGAAAGATTCTATCCAAAAAGGAGATGAAACAATTCACAGATTATTGGCTGGAGTTGACAATAACAAAGATCAGTCTTATTTTTTATGTCAGTTATCGCAAGAGCAATTATCAAAATCACTTTTTCCGATAGGAGAATTAACAAAACCTGAAGTAAGAGAAATAGCAACAAAACTCGATCTCATTACCGCAGAGAAAAAAGATTCGCAAGGCTTATGTTTTATCGGTAAAGTTCGTTTACCAGAGTTTTTGCAACAAAAATTAGAACCAAAAGAAGGAGTGATCGTTCAGATACCAAATGATTCTCCAATTTATGATAGGGAAATTCCCAAGTTTAAAAACAAAGAAGAAGAATTGGAATTCTTCTCAAAAAAATATACTTATAAAATAACAGATGGTAATGTAGTAGGTAAACATCAGGGAGCTCATTATTTCACGAAAGGACAACGTAAAGGTTTGGCAGTTGGCGGAACCGTAGAACCGCTTTTCGTAATTGATACCGATGTAAAAGAAAATGTAATCTATACAGGTGAAGGAAAGAATCACAAAGGATTATATAGAAATGTTCTTTTTATTAAGAATGAAGATCTACACTGGGTAAGGGAAGACCTGTCTTTAAATGAAGGTGAAAGCAGGGAGGTTTTAGCAAGGATCAGGTATCGACAGGTTTTAGAAAATGCAACTATATTCAAAACTAAAAACGGACTTTTTGTAGAATTTGATAATTCACAGTCGGCTATTTCAGAAGGTCAGTTTGCAGCCTGGTATTTGGATGATGAGTTAATTGGATCGGGTGTGATCAGTTAGTGAGAAAATGAGTTGAAGTGTATATGAATGAATGTGTTGATGAGTGAATAAATCAATAAATCTTGAATTTACCATCCAATCTTTTAATCATTTAATCTTTCAATTAAGTTATAACTTTTTATCTTTGAATTTCTTAAAACAAATCTATAAATTCTTAATAAGCGACACATGCAGGAATTGAAAATCTATAACACATTAAGCAACAAAAAAGAAGTGTTCAAACCCTTGCAGGAAGGGTATGTAGGCATGTATGTATGTGGCCCAACGGTTTATAGTAATGTACATCTGGGTAATGTTCGCACATTCATGTCATTTGATCTGATCTATCGTTACCTATTGCATTTGGGATATAAAGTCAGATATGTTAGAAATATTACCGATGCCGGCCATTTAACAGATGATATGTCTGAAGATAAGATCTCAACTAAGGCCCGATTAGAGAAATTAGAGCCAATGGAGATCGTACAAAAATATACCGTTGATTTTCATCAGATCTTGGAGAAATTCAACAATCTGTCTCCGAGTATCGAACCGACTGCAACCGGTCATATAGTAGAACAATTTGAGGCGATCAAAACTATTTTAGATAATGGTTTGGCGTATGAAGTAAATGGTTCTGTATATT
>JBDLIB010000156.1:0-6665 GCA_039715085.1 Bacteroidota bacterium
AACAGAATTACCCCTGTTCCTGACATAAATATTTTTAATCCTGAACAATTAGACACGGATCAATGGGTAAGGGCGGCAAAGGCAGCCGGTGCAAAGCTAGCTATTCTAACTGCCACGCATGAAACAGGCTTTGCACTTTATCAAAGTGATGTAAACCCCTACTGCATGAAAGCATTAAAATACCAAGAGGGTAAAGGAGATATCGTTCGGGATTTTGTCAATTCCTGTAGAAAGTACGGTATCTTACCGGGTATCTATGTGGGCATCCGATGGAATTCCTTTCTTGGTGTTTATGATTTTAAGATAGAAGGAGAAAGTGAGTTTGTAAAGAACAGGCAAATAGCCTATAAAAAAATGTGCGAAGGCATGGTAGAGGAACTCTGTACCCGGTATGGTGACATATCTATGATATGGTTTGACGGTGGAGCTGATGATCCTTCCAAGTTTGGTGCAGATGTGTTGCCAATTGTACAAAAGTACCAGCCCAATTGTCTTTTCTATCATAATTCCCAACGGGCCGATTTTCGATGGGGAGGTTCTGAATCAGGGACAGTTCCTTACCCTTGTTGGTCAACTTATCCATTTCCATATTCTCATTCCACTAATCAAAAGGTTGTTTTTGAAGAAAATTTTAAATTACTCAAGCATGGTGACAAAAACGGTAAATATTGGATGCCTGCTATGTCGGATGCTCCATTAAGGGGATATAATGGTCGGCATGAATGGTTTTGGGAACCAGGTGATGAGGCTCATGTTCAACCACTGGAGAATTTGATGGAAATGTATTACAATTCCGTGGGTCATAACTCAACATTAATAATAGGATTAACCCCCAATCCTGACGGACTATTACCCGAACCAGATGTAAAACGATTGAAAGAATGGGGAGATGAAATCAAAAAACAATTCGGGAAGCCAATTGCTCAAGCTTCAGTAACAGGCAAAAAACTCATTTTAAAATTTGATCAGCCAACATTAATAAACCAGATTATTCTTCAAGAAGAAATATCCTTGGGCGAACGGATTAGGAAATATAGCATTGAAGCTTATATAGATGGCAAATGGAGTGCTATAGCAAGTGGAGAGTGTATAGGTCACAAAAGAATACAGAAAATTGATACTATACGGGTAACTAAAATAAGGCTAAAGGTCTTGGAATCTATAGAAAGTCCTCATATTAAAACATTTAGTGTGTATTAGATAGAAGGGGTAATATAAAACGTGTGGAAACAATAATTATAGGTTATTGGGCGGATAGTGCTAAATTTGAAAGTGATAGTAATAAATAAACACAGCAGCAAATTGAAAAGTTGGAGCTTAAAATGCCAAATGCACTATATTCGAGATGTCGTGCTTCATACGAGAAAATATAATTAACATCAATAAATTAAATGAGATAATGAATACAAAGACTCTATTTAAAATAAAATTCAAACTTTCAGTATTTATATTATTATCATTGTATTTTATAACGTCATGTACTCACCCAAATAAAGAAGCCAATCCACCAAACATTATTGTTTTTCTGGTTGACGATATGGGGCTGATGGATACTTCGCTTCCATTTTTGATGGATGTGGATGGTAATCAGGTCAAATATCCGCTAAACAACTTTTACCGGACGCCTAATATGGAAAAGATGGCAAAGCAAGGTATTCGGTTTACAAATTTTTATGCACATTCGGTTTGTTCGCCAACGCGTACTTCACTTATGACTGGTCAGAATTCTGCCCGCCATGGAGTGACCAACTGGATTAATTCGGAGAATAATAATCGCTCAGAATTTGGACCGTCAAATTGGAACTGGGAAGGTCTTAACAAAAAATCTGTAACTCTTCCGCGCGTATTGCAGCAGAAAGGCTATAAAACCATCCATGTAGGTAAAGCTCATTTTGGGCCGTTCAGCAGTGAGGGGGAAAATCCGCTTAACCTGGGTTTTGAAATCAATATAGCCGGTAGCTCCATAGGGGAACCTGGCAGTTACTACGGTAAGGATGGTTTCGGGCATATCAATGGCAATAAAACAAGGGCTGTTCCTGGTTTAGAGAAATACCATGGTAAAGATATATTTCTGACGGAGGCATTAACCCTTGAAGCTAATACAGCCATATCTCAAGCTAAAGAAGAAGGTAAGCCTTTTTTCCTTTACATGGCACATTATGCTGTACATGCCCCTTTTCAGTCGGATTCCCGTTTTGCCAATCACTATAAAAACTCAGGTCAAACTGAAAAGGCTCAGGCCTATGCTACTTTAATTGAAGGTATTGATAAATCGTTAGGGGATATTGTTAAACATGTCAAGCATCTGGGATTGGGCGAGAATACCCTGCTCCTGTTTATGGGAGATAATGGTTCAGATGCTCCCTTGCCAATTGAAGATAATTATAGCAGTTCATCACCTCTGAAAGGCAAAAAAGCTATGCACTGGGAAGGTGGTATGAGAGTGCCATTTATTGCGTCATGGGTTACCCCCAATGATAAAGTTCCCTGTCAGGAAGAAACACCTATTGCACGCAATAAAGTTCAACAACAACAAGGCTCAGTTATTGATATTTTTTCAACGCTGTGTCAGTTGGCAGAAGTAAGCCCTCCGGAAGGATATATTATGGATGGCTTTGCACTTCAAGATCAGCTTAATGGTCAGCAAAACGTAAAACGTGATGAGCTATTTCTTAATCATTACCCCCATAGCCATCGTTCCTCATATTTTACAAGCTTGGTTAAATCAGACTGGAAAATCATTTACCATTATCAGGTAGATGAACTGCCACATTATGAACTGTTCAACCTGAAAGAAGATCCGTTTGAAACCAATAATTTGGCTGGTGAAAATCCGGAACAGCTCAAGATCATGATGAAGACATTAGCGGGTGAAATGAAAAACAAAAAGGCGCTCTATCCTGAAAAAGAGGGGCAGCTGTTGGAATTGATGATGCCCTAATATATTAGGTAATCAGACACTTCCATAGTGAAATTTGGTTTATAAGTAAATCGCTATAATATCGGTAACATTATTATAGCACTCTAGTTAGAAATTTGAATAATGCACGAAAGCACAACAATAAATAAAGTACAATTGTCAGATGTCACAAATAATAAAGATGTTAGTAATTAATAAACATAGTAGTAAATTGAAACACAGGAGTTTTAAATTACCAAACGCACCATATTTAACCCGTTGGCAACAAGCTAAATACAAGAGATAATAAATTGATTTTCTAATTATAAATTATTTTGAATTATGAATAATAAAGTATTTTACATTTATATGATTTTGATTTTTCCTTTTTTGAATAGTTGCGATAAAGAAGAAAATATAGATGTCCATATTGATGACCCTTATAACAAACATATTACTGATATTGCTGTAGATGATAATAATAATATATGGGTTGGTACTTTTAAGAACGGTCTATATAAATTTGATGGGGATTCATGGTCTACTTATAAACACCCTGATGATTTAGTAAGTGATACAATTAGAGCAATAACTGTAAGCAATATTGGTATTTTATGGGTGGGCACAAATCTAGGTATTTCAAAATTTGAAAATCAAAATTGGTCGAACTTAACGGAATTAGATGGTCTGTTTAACAATGATATAAGAAGTTTAGATTGTGATTTGGAAAACAATATTTTGATTGGAACAAGAAACAATAGACTAGTAAAATATGATGGGGAGAATTTCACTAATTATCATGTAAATCCAGATGAATCAGGACCAATTGAAATGGGACATATTCACACAATTACCCATGATGTTAATGGAAATATTTGGGTTGGTAGCTGTATTAGTGGTTTATCAAAATTTGATGGAACAATATGGACTGATAAGATAAATAATCTTAATGCTTTCGTTCAATCATCGATTTGCAGTACTGAAGGAGATGTCTGGATTGGTCATCATTCTGGTGCTTATAAATTCTCAAATGAGAATTGGACTAAATATACGAATACTGATGGATTACCAAGTAATATAATAAAATGCTTTACCATAGATCATCAAAACAACATTTGGGTTGGAACAGATTCCGGACTATCGAAATTTGATGGCTTAGAATGGACTAATTACACGACAGACAATGGTTTGACAAACAATAATATAAATGCTTTGGCTTGTGATCAAAAGGGAGATATTTGGATTGGGACAAATTCTGGACTTTCTAAACTTAGCTTACAATGAAAATCAAACATTTATCTTATCAATACAACCACTAAGCCAGTTGCCATCAAAAGTTAAAATATTAATTATAACAAACCGTAATATAAATTTAATCTATTAAAAATGAAATTGATTAAGTATGTTCTAATCGGAATGGCAATATTGGGGATAATTGCCTCTATTTACAATATGATTGATGACAAATCTTTATCAGATGTAAAAACAGTAATTATAGGTATAATAACGATTGCAGTTGCGTTAAATATTGAGAAAATTTTAGATTCCTTAAAATCCAAAGAGTCTAGATAAATTGATATTTACTTAATTTATAACTATCTAGACTAAAGGTGATGCAATGTAACCCGTAAGCAAGAAACTATAAATATATGTCTCAAGAGTAATTTGACGACAAAGAAATGTATATCAAGAGTTCATAATAAATTTAGTGACATAATATTTATGAGAATTATAAGAGATGAACCTAGAGTAAATTTGACTTTATCAATAGATTTTTAGAATCACTATTGGCAACAACAACTCTCTATCCCTTCTATTTTGGTTTGGTTAATCATCTTTAAAAGTATATATTTATACATTAATAGCTTAAAATATCAAACATACGAGCAGCAGCGTTAGCGAAAATTTCAAAAAAGAATCTTATGAGAACTATAATCAGAATATTAATAATATTTACAACCTTATTCATATCTTCCTGTAAAACAAACGAAGATGTAAATAAACCCAATGTAATACTAATAATGGTTGATGATATGGGATATGAATGCATTGGTTCGTACGGTTCTACTTCCTATGAAACACCTAACATTGATCAAATAGCCTCACAAGGAATCCTTTTTTCAAATTGCATAGCTCAGCCTTTATGTACACCTTCTAGAGTGAAAATTATGACAGGTAAATATAATTATCGAAACTATGATTATTTTGGGCATTTAAACCTTTCTGAGTATACCTTTGGAAATATTATGCAAGATGCAGGATATGAAACTTGTATAGCAGGAAAATGGCAATTAAACGGGCTAAGATATAAAGATAAAATAACTGATTGGAATGATAATACCAGACCTAATAAATTTGGATTTGATGAATATTGTTTGTGGCAACTTACCAAAGGAAGAGGCGATGGTGAACGGTATGGAGATCCTTTATTAGAACAAAATGGTGAAATTTTGGATAAAGATGTCAATGATTATGGCCCTGATATTTTTGCAAACTATATTTTAGACTTTATTGAAAGGAAAAAAGATAAACCATTCTTTGTGTATTACCCAATGGTTTTGGTTCATGACCCATTTGTTCCAACCCCCGATTCCGATAAATGGGATAATCAAGAAGTTCGATATAGAAATGACACAACCTATTTTAAAGATATGGTTGCATATACCGACAAAATTGTAGGTAAGATTACAAACAAGCTCAAAGAGTTAGATTTAGATGAAAACACCATACTCATTTTTACCGCCGATAACGGTACGCATCCTACAGTATATTCTCAATTAGCCAACGAGACAATACAAGGTGCGAAAGGAAATACAATTAATACAGGCGTTCATGTTCCTTTAATTGTTTACTGGCCATCACAGATCAAAAAAGGACGTGTATTTAATAGCTTGATAGAATTTAGTGACTTTTTCCCTACTTTGGCGGATATTGTTGAAACTAAAGTTACTTCCGATGGAAAAAGTTTTTACCCCCTGCTAATTGGAGAAAAATATGCCCCTAGAGAAACTGCATTTGTTCATTACGACCCTAGATGGGGTAAAAATGTAAATCAATACAGAAATCAATTTGCAAGAACATTGGGATATAAACTTTATCAGGATGGAAGCTTTTATAATCTAGAAAAAGATAAATTAGAAAAGAATCCTTTACGACCTGATTCACTTGGAAGTGGTACACTTGATATAAGAACTACTTTGGAGAATGAATTAAAGAAGCATCCAAAATGGGAATAAAGTAAGTTTCTATAGCAAAAAATTGTGCATTTGGTAGTTTGTACTAAAAAGGTGAAAATATTATCAATAAGTAAAAATAGTAATAACTTTAAATAACAAACATACGAGCAAAAAACGTTGTCAATAAAAATGAGAATTAGCATAGTTTTTTTAGATTTGAGGAATTGTTATTAAAAAGATATTAAACGATGAAAAATTTAAAAGTATTTTTATTTACTACTTTATTTATAATCGCCTGCCAACAAGGCTTCTCTCAAATTACCAAAATTGGGTTAGCTTCATTTTATAATGACAAATTTGAAGGAAGAAAAACTGCTAGTGGAGAGGTCTATGATAAAACAAAAATGACAGCTGCGCACCGCACACTTCCATTTAACACACGAATTAAAGTAACCAATCTTGTTAATAAACAATCCATAATTGTAACAATAAATGATCGTGGCCCTTTTATAAAGGGTAGAATTATAGACCTTTCAAAAGCGGCTGCTATTAAACTTGGTTTTGTTAACAAAGGAGTTACAAAAGTTATG
>JBDLIB010000157.1:0-6619 GCA_039715085.1 Bacteroidota bacterium
AGTGCCAAACGCACCATATTAAAACCGTTACCTGCAAGCAATCACAGAACAATAATTCTGAATAAATAAGAAGCATTTTAAAAAAAAAGTGTTGCAATAATTTGCTTGGTTAGGATTCCTTACTATATTTGTATCGCAATAATGCAATATCTAAAATTTTATAATTATGAGTAAATCAATTTTTTACCACGCAGGATGTCCAGTATGTGTGAATGCTGAACAAGAATTAGTAAACCTTATTTCGTCAGAAGTAGAAATAGTACACCTTGGAGAAGATAAGGCAAGAATTTCAGAAGCCGAAAATGCAGGTGTGAAATCTGTACCAGCGTTGCTAACGCCAAACGGAAATGTTATGCATATCAATTTTGGAGCATCAATGGCAGATGTAAAAGGTTAATTTTTAATCAACAAAGTTAGGATTCCTAATCTAAAAAAGGAATCCTAACTTTTTAATATTTTATAATTATGAAAGTTTCAGTTTGGGATACTTATGTAAAAAGAGAAGGTAGCAAAATAATGCATTTTGATATTCTTGTACCAAGTGAATTAAAAGATGAAAAAACCATTTTTGATTATGGTAAAGAATTTTTAAAAAGTAAGTCCTTCCATACAGGTGAATTATCATCTAAAGAATGTACGTTTTGTCATATAGAACAAGCAACTGATGAAATGATTAATCAGATTAAAAGAAAAGGTTTTTTTATATTAGAAATGGAAAATTGTAATTAATTTAATTAGGATTACTAACTTTGCCTATCGAACAAATATAGGTAGGCTTTTTATATGGACAAAAGTATTTTTAATCCCAACGGACAAGAGAATAATGTTTCAAGCAAAATAATTGTAGGTCTTGAACGAATTTCTGAGGTATTTAAAATTTTACTTTGGGAAAAAGCAAAATTAATTGGACTAAGTCCAATTCAAATTCAGATACTTATTTTCATAGCATATCACAAACACGAATTGTGTAATGTAAGTCATTTAGCCAGGGAATTTAATATTACTAAACCGACAATTAGTGATGCTGTAAGAATTTTGGATAAGAAAGGATTGATAACCAAAAACTTCTCTTCGACTGACAGTCGCAGTTACTCAATCCAACTATCACAAATAGGGAACAAAATTGTAGCCGAAACAGAAAATTTCGCAGACCCTTTAAAAAGTCAACTCAAAGGAATTCAATCATCCGATTTAGAAAATCTATTTGAAACATTAAGTAAATTAATTTATAAATTGAACAGCAACGGAATTTTGACTGTTCAACGGACTTGTTATGGGTGTAAATTTTATGAAAAAACTAAAAATAAGGACTTCTGTAACTTGTTGGATAAGGAATTACTGAATTCTGAAATTAGATTGGATTGCCCTGAATATGAAATAAAACCAGCAGGTAACACTGTATAAAAATAATAGCGGTTTTAGTGCTTAATTCAAAGGTAGTATCTTTGTATAAAGTTGGTAATAAATTGAAAGGTTTGTGCCTTGGAATCCGCTACTATTCTTATACTAACCGTTACCTGCAAGCAAATAAATGACAAACTTTGCAAAAATATCTAAGTTTTTTGAAACAGAATTCCCTCTAAATAAAGAAGGGTTAAAAGAACTGTATTCCTTATTCAAAACCGAGTCTTACAACAGGAATCAGATTATTCTTGAAGGAAACACTTTAGAAAGACAACTTAGATTTTTAAACGAAGGAATTATTAGAGAATACTACTCTACAGACGAAAAAGATATAAATATAAATTTTTATGCTAAACCACAATTTATAACAGACCTATTGACATTTAGTAGCAATTCTAAAACTAAGAAATATCAAGAAACTTTGTCAAAAGTAGAACTACTGGTTATTGACAAACAAAAATTTATTGAACTATTGAAAAAGTATCAATGTGGAAAATCGCTAGTTGATGCATCTTTTCAAAAAATATTAAAACAAAAAGAATTTTTAGAATACAATAGAATTACCAAAAGTCCTGATGAATTATATAAAGAACTTTTGATTTATAAACCTGAATGGCTACAATCCATTCCCCAATATCACATTGCATCTTATCTAAACATTACACCTGAAACTTTAAGCCGAATTCGTAAACGTATTTCTTGATTCAAATCAATGGAATTATCATTGGTTTTATGGATTTTTGTTTTTTCAAACACAAAAAAGTAAGTAGATATGCTAAAAATTCATCATTTTAGAAATGCAACAATGGTTATTGAAACAGAAAAAGACGTAATTCTTGTTGACCCAATGTTAGGAAAAAAAGGGAGTTGGGCACCTTTGACTTTTTTTCGATTTAAAGCACAAAAAAATCCAATAATTCCTTTACCAAGCGTTTGTCAAGAAATACTAAAAAAAGTAACTCATTGTTTAATTACTCACAGACACCCTGACCATCTTGACAAAAAAGCTGAACGATTTTTAATAGATAAAAACATTCCTATTACTTGCAGTATTAGAGATGAAAAGGCGTTTAAGAAAAAAGGACTAAATATTGTTAGACCCATAAATTATTGGGAAAAGGACGATTTTCTTGATGGAGTAATTGAAGGTATTCCGGCAAAACACGGTTATGGATTTATATCCAAACCAATGGGGAATGTTATGGGATTTTATATTGAATTGCCTAATCAAAAGTCAATATATATAAGTGCGGATACTATATATACAAATGCAGTTGATAAAGTACTAAAAGAGTATAAACCAGATATAAGTATAGTTGCTTGCGGAACTGCTCAATTAGATTTATTTAACCCATTGTTGATGAAAATGAATGATATTCTGAAATTTGTAAAAAATTCACCTAAAGAAGTTATTGCGAATCATTTAGAAGCAATTAACCATTGCCCAACAACAAGAGCTGAACTAAAAAAAGAATTAGAACTGAGTAATTTAATAGAAAAAGTTAAAATCCCATTTGATGGAGAAATCTTAGATATGTAAGAAAGCCGAAAGCCAGCAGGTAACAAAAAATATACGTAATAGCGGTTTTTGTGCTAACTACAAAGTTAGTATCTTTGAACAAAGTTTAATGCTAAATTGAAAGGTAAGTACCTTAAAATCCGCTACTACGCATATTCAAACCGTTGTAGGGCATTATGACCCGTCCTGAATAAAGGCTACATAATTCTAAACAATTATGTATAAAAATGACAAAGTAATCAGGCGGTACAGTGAACCTTTCAAGTTAAAAATTTTAGACGAACTTACAACCGGAAAACTAAACAAGAGTCAACTTGGTAAACTTTATGGAATCAATCCTACTACCATTAACGAATGGATTAGAAAGTACAACCGGAAAGACCTTATGAACACTAGAATTAAAGTGGAAACAAAAGACGAAATAACACGTATTAAAGCACTGCAAAAAGAGATAGAGCAACTTAAAAAGCTACTCTTAAAGAAAGATCTGGATGCCTTGGTGTTAGATTCCTATCTTGAAGTTGCAGCAGAGGAACTAGGTTATAAATCCGTAGTAGAACTAAAAAAAAAGCTAAATATAAAGCTTTAATTAAGGCTAAGAAAAAATCTAAGGGATCTGTTTCTTTATCTACTATAACCAATTGTTTTGGACTCAAACGTGATGCTTACTATAAGTATAAAACTAGGGCTGACAAACGATTAGAACTCGAACAACAAATTATTAAAATAGTGCAAAAAAGACGCAAGTCCCTTCCCAGAGAAGGCGTGCGTAAACTTAAAAAATCATTGGACAATGAGTTTACAAAAGCCAATCTTAAAGTCGGTAGAGATACTTTGTTCAATGTCCTTAGAAAATATCAAATGCTAACACTCAGAAAGAAATATAGTGCTAGAACTACCAATTCATTACATAGGTTCTACAAGTATAAAAACATCATTAAAGATGTGGAAATAACCAGACCTAATCAAGTTTGGATGTCTGATATCACATACATTAGAACTGTAAAAGGCTTTTGTTATCTGGTGCTTATTACAGATGCTTATTCGAGGAAAATTGTAGGTTATGATTTGAGTGACAGTCTTGAACTTAAAGGCTGTGTGAGAGCTCTTAACAAAGCCATATATCAAACTAAAAATATTAAACAACTTATTCATCATTCTGATAGAGGGATACAATATTGTAGTAATGTATACACTCAAATTCTTAAAAGAAATAAAATCGATATTAGCATGACAGAAGAAAACCACTGTTATGAAAACGCAATCGCAGAGCGTGTAAACGGTATTTTAAAAGATGAATTTTATCTCGATCAGACCTTTATGAGCGTAGCTCACGCCAAAAGAGCAACAAAAAATGCAATAAATCTTTACAATCAAATAAGATTACACTTATCTTTAGACTTTAAAACTCCAAATATGGTGTATAAATTATCAGCGTAAATCTATTATTAACCTGTAGCCATATTTCAGGACAAGACATTAAAAACAGAGACAACAAATCAATAATTTATATGAATAAAATACTGAAAATTTTCTTAGGAATATTTATAACTTTTATGGTTTTAGCATTTTCAAGCGGAATTGAAATGTCAATAAAATCAATTATTAATTCTATGCCAATGGGTGTTGGTAGTCAAGTTGGGATATTAATAATATCTACTTTACTAATCTTTTTGTTTACCAAAAAACGAATTATTGAATTTAATGTAGGAAAAGTAAAATTACAGCAACTATTTCTTCCAATTGGACTAACTGTCTTATTAATGATAATCAGAGTATTCATCCCTACGTTATTGGGAGATGAAAAGCATCCCTTCGCTGATTCAATGTCATTAGTACAACAATTAGTTTTTATTGTTATTCTTGCAAGTTTAGGTGAAGAGTTATTATTCCGAGGATTTTTGCAGAATATGTTAAATCCCATTAAATCATATGGAATAAACCTTTATAAATCAAGATTAAGTTTACCTGTAATAATAAGTGGTATTCTGTTTGGATTAATGCATTTTGGAATGATTGCAGCTGGTGCAAGTTTTAATTTGGTAATTCAAATTGTAATATCTGGAATGTTTTTAGGAATGATAGCAGGTTTTTTTCAAGAGAAACACAATAATTTCTCTTTTGCTTTTATTGTTCATATGACTGCAAATTTAAGTGGACTAATATTATCTATGATATGATGAAGTTTCGAAATGAAAAACTAAAAGAAAAGAAAACGCCCTACAACAAAGAACTGAGTTAAAAACCAATTAATTTGCCATTAAATTTGAAACATAATTTTCATCATAAGGTATTCCTGATTTAGCTACAGCAAAGGCTTGTTTTAATAGCTTATTACATACAGCAATTAATGCCAATTTTTTGCTTTTACCTTTAGCTATAATACGTTGATATATTTCTCTGCAAGCTTTGTTGTATTTACAAGCTGAAAAGCTGCATAAAAAGAGCAAGTTTCTGAGTTTTTTATTACCCATTTTGCTAATACGACTTTTGCTCCTTATACTAGTTCCAGATTGTCGGATTGTAGGGGTAATTCCTGCAAAACTGGATAACTGGCCAGCATTTTCAAAACGTGTAAATCCATTTGTTAATACGATTAATAATAAAGCTGTTTTGGTTCCCATAACTGGAATAGTTTTTAATAAAGTGAGTTGTTTTTGTTGATGTTCTTTTACTAATTCCAGTAACCTGATTTCTAACTTTTGAATTTCTTTTTGAACCATTTTTAGAGATCTATTGATAGAATTATATACGATTTTTGAAGGAATACCTAATGTTTTTTCACCGTGTAATTTATTTTTTAAAGCAGTGCTTTGTTTCAAATAAATATCGATTAAGCGTAATAAATGTAAGCTTTCAGCCTGATTACCATCTTTAGCGGTATAAAGAGGAACCTCGTGTAGACTGGCATACTCACAGATAGCTTTAGCATCGGATTTATCTGTTTTAACTTTTGAGAGTTTCATCTGTATAAAACGTTTAACAGATAAAGGGTTTACAACTGATACAAAATACCCATGCTCATATAGATATTGAGCCAAAAGATAATGATAATAACCGGTTGCTTCCATTACAATTAGTGAACCCTTCGATAACTGTTTAACAAATGATCCAAACCCTTTTAAATTGTTTGAAAAAAGAAGATGATCTCCTTTGGTGTCCATTACATCCAATACATCTTTACTAATGTCGACTCCAAAAATTTCATTATATTTATCCATAAGAAAATAGTTTATGAAAGAACGATCTACTTTGCTTTCAACAACTTAAAAACGAGATCTAAAAGTCTCATAGAACTGAACGAGATTGAAGTAGTAAAAGAGAGGGGATTTTCAATGTTGACGGAATCTAAAGTTCCAACGTATATAATAACCTTACTCCTCTCTTTTGTTCTTTCTTGTTAATATTTAAAAGTAATCATTTACAAACTTAAGACGTGTATAATTCATTGCTAGTACTCGCCTACTTACGAAAATCCTCGCGGATTTTCTATTTGGTTTGTATTTGCTAAATTAGTTGCTGAAACACGCAACGAAATCATACACAAACACGTTGTGCGTAATCTGCATCTGCCTTATTGAACATCAAGAATGAATTGAACATTAAAATAGGAGACAAAAAAATGAAAAATCAATTCAAATTATTCGCAATTACCTGTTTGCTTGTTTCAATAATTACTTCATGTTCCATTGAAAA
>JBDLIB010000158.1:0-6605 GCA_039715085.1 Bacteroidota bacterium
TATTACAACATAATTATCACCTTGTGCACTCAATGCCTCAAAAGTTTGCTTTTGAGTGTTTGCACCAACTACAGAGTTTGTAGAAATTTTATCAGTCAAATCTTTATTGACACCTAACATAATATCTGCATCAAATAGATCAAAAGTTTGTTTGGTCTGATAATGTCTACCTCCCGGTCGATAAGCTGTACCATATGGTGTTACTCGAGTTCTTGAAAGATCATAACGATCAAGTCCAGCTCTACCTGTTACATATAACCAATCGGTTATATCATATTTTAAAGTTGCAGAACTAATAAGTCTGTTCTTTTTATCATCATTGTTAAATTTGTTGGTTACCCAATACGGGTTTGTAAACCAAACAGATGATTGGAACTTCAACTCTTCTCCATTTTCATCATATCCCGGTTTTAAGTCTTTAATATTTAAGTTGCTTGGCAACATTAAAGCTGTAAAGTTTGCGTTACCCGGTCCATCACCAATACCAACACGGTTGTGTACTTTTTCAATGATATATCTTGCTGTTACAGTTGAAGTCAACTTAGGATTAATCTTAGCCATAGCATTAAATGAGTAAGATTGTCTCTTTAAAGTAGAATTTGGAAATACATCATCATTATCTAAATTTGATACAGAAAAACGATAATTATAATCTTCAGCACCTTTTACCAATGATATAGTATTAACCGCAGTAGAACCTACGTTATAGAATCTTTCCACATTATCACCTGAATAAGAATATGGTCTTTTAACACCATCCCATTGTATTGTTGGAGCCCCATCAAATCTTTCACCCCAAGAACTTAATCCTTTTACTAAAGCATCATCAACTGCTAGTTCAGGATCTGTAATCGGTACTACATTTCCATCAGTATCACGTTCATAACCTGGTCTTACACCAAAAGTACCTTGACCGTAAGTTGTTTGAAAATCCTGCAAACCAGTATTAACTTTATCAAAAGTTAATGAGCTTGAAAATTCAATTCCAAGGCCCTGAGTTCCTTTACCTGACTTAGTAGTTATCATGATAACACCATTAGATGCAGCAGAACCGTAAAGTGCAGCAGCAGAACTACCTTTCAACACAGAAACAGATTCAATGTCATCAGGACTAATAGAACCAACATCATCTCCACCATCACCAAATTCACCATTGTATGCGCCAACAGATCCCTTTGTTCTGTTAACCATAGGAATACCGTCAATTACATAAAGAGGTTGATTATCACCTGTTAACGAACTCGCACCACGAATAATCACCCTACTAGAACCAGAAGCACCGGTACTGTTTGTAGATACATTAACCCCTGCAACCCTACCTTGCAATGCGTTCATTGCATTAGTAGTTTTTACCTGGTTCATTTCGTCACCCTTCACCTCAGTTAAAGAATAACCAAGAGCTTTTTCTTCTCTTTTAATACCCAAAGCTGTTACTACAACTTCGTCTAAACTTTCGGTATCCTCTGCTAATGATACATTAACAGTTGAACTTGTAACTGCAACTTCCTTAGTTGCAAATCCAATAAATGAAAAAATCAATACATCTCCCTGAGATGCAGAAATTTCATAAGCACCGTCAAAATCGGTTGCTGTCCCTTGAGTTGTCCCTTTTACCATGATGCTTACTCCAGGTAATGTTTCACCGGAGGCATCTGTTACCGTACCACTAACTGTTATTTGCGCATAAGAAAACGCAGTAGTCAGGATAAGTGTAAGTAAAGAGAACAGTAATTTTTTTCTCATAATTGCTTAAATTTTGTTTAATAAGATTAATATTTAATTAATATCATTGGCTAATTTATGAAAATATTAAGTAAACATGCAGATTAACGCATTTTATTTTACCTTACCAAGTATACATTTTAAATATACAAGTTTAAAGTTTATATATCAGCTACTTACACACTGCAATAAACTGCATTACCTTAATAAAGGTTTATCATTTTTGGCATATTTATCTATTATTATTGTATAATTTTTAGTGAATTTTAGGCTTATTGTGCATTTTTTAACATTTGTTTTTGAATTTTTATGCCAATTTAAGTTAATTATCATGAAAAATTACAGGCAGATGAGATTTAATCCACAACAATATAAATATATAATTACCTTTAAATCAATATTTTTTAAATAACGATAACGTTTTCGTGAAATCTTTAATTTTTAGATAAATAATTCACAAACAGAATGCGTTTTAATGCGTTTTTTTAATTATTTATTAATGAATATTTATTTTAATCTTCCCTAAGTCAGAATATCAAAAAGAGTTGATGGATAATCACCATAACATTGGTTCTCTATGTAGAAAATGTTAATGTTTACAGAAGATTTGGGTAGTTGCCGGGATATTAGACACAAGTATTTTGATATAAAAAATGGAAAGACACTTCGGCTGCGGCTTTGAGAGACCCTTCGGCTGCGCTCAGGGTGAAAAAGATTCCGCTATTCCCGATAGTTATCGGTAGCGGGATTAATCATGTTTTGTGCTATATGACAACTCTAAAATTACTCAAATGAATAGATCCCGCTTTTCAGCGGGATTAATTCGACTAACTATTTTTATTGTGGCCTATGGCCTTATAAAAATTGAGTCTCATTAAAAAAACCGCTTCAAAATTAATTGAAACGGTTTTTCTTTATTGTATAAAGTTTCATTAACAATTAGATAATATTTCTCTTATTTATAAAACTAATATATTTCTAAAATCAACAACATTATATTGAAGGATCATCCGGTGTATTTGAGTTGTTAAATCTTTCTTCAGCAGGATACGGATAATAGTTCCTATTTCTTTCACTTAGATAATCTGCTTGCTGTGATGGCACAAAGTTAGAATGAATCCTCCTAGAATCTTCTAGACGCATACCAGACATAAACAATTCAATACTACGATTTCTAAATATCTCATCCATAACCGCATCCTTATCACCAGCGTTACCAGTCCATGCCCCTAAATTTGCATTAACCCCAAACACATCATTATTTTTTTCTCTAACCATATTAATATAAACAACAGCATTACCTAAATCATTTTTCATAGCGTATGCTTCTGCTTGTATTAATAACATCTCACCAGGTAAATATACCGGTATACTCTGACCTCCAGATTCAAAGAATCCTTTTAGGTTTTCAACACCATGAGCTCCAAACTCAGCAACTTCAACTTCATCAGCCGGAGATAAATAAAATTCAATTCTACCATCATTTGCTTCTGGAATTAAAGAACCTGTCAAACCAAAATTATCTTGTGGTTTTGTATCAGGATCATCTTCAACTGCAAATACAAAAACCGCATTCTTGTTAGTTGCTCCATCATATTGCCAAACAGACATTGAATTTAAGTCAACTAAATTTGCTGCAGAAATTGCAGAATCATAATTTCCTGCAAAAAGATTGTAACGAGCCAAATATGCATTAATCATATTTGGCAAGTCCATTCCTTGAATATATCCTGAAAACTCATCAGAAATTGGATTCGAACTAATATCATCATTTGCACTTGTTAATAAATTGATACATTCAGCTAACACCTCACTTCTTGAACTAAAAATAGCATTTCCATCTGAGCTATTCGTAATTGGAGCTTTTTCAAAATTTTGAATTAAATAACCTAAGGCCATTGCTTTAAAAAACTTTGCATAAGCTTTTAGACCTGATTTTGTACCAGGATCCATCTCGATAGCATCTACATTTTCCAAAATAGATTCTGCAGCCCCTTTATCTCTTAATAATCTATTCCACAAACGCGTAATACCTGCATTATCATTAGGTAAACCGGAACCTCCGGCCACTAACTCTCCCGGAGTAACATAAGTAAGTAAATTACCCAACTCTCTCGTAGATAAACCCGATATCTCAACAATTGGAGACATTGTTGAAGTTGTGAAATGATTTGTCATCCCAACAGCTATCGTAATCAAACCAGATTTACTGGTTAACACCTGATCTTCTGCAGGTTGATTTACATTAACAAAATCTGTTTCACAGGAAGCAAAAATCAAAACAAATAATAATAGTTTAAATATATTTTTCATCTTTCTTTAGTTTAAAAATTAATAGTTACACCTAACTTATATACCTGAGGAATAGGTACATTTGCCATATCCTGTCCCCTTACTCCATTTGATTGTCCTTCGGTGTTAACTTCCGGGTCAAAACTATAATAATCATCTATGGAAAATAAATTGGTTCCACTTGCTGTAATCTTAATATTATCAACTATATCATTATCTAAAATCCAGTTGTAATACATAGAAATTTCACGCATTTTTATATAAGATGCATCTTCAATAAATGATTCAAATATGGAAAAATTAGGACTGGAACTTCCTTTAGGTATTTCTCCTGTTAATTCCAGAGCTGTTTGCTCCCCTCCTTTAAATAAATAACCCATTCGTTTATCCCAACTCATCATATCATTACCTTGAACAAAATCAAATTGAAATCTGAATCCAAAATGTTTATATTCAAATTCATTGGTCAATGAAGCAACAAAATCAGGATTAGGATCTCCAATAACTTTTTTCAAAATAGTTCCGGTTGGCTGCCCGTCTGAATCATAATCCTGAACAGGAACCTGTATAATTTGCCCGTTACCTAAATCTTCTTCTTCGTAATGTCCTCTTGCTCTTTGTACAAATCCATTACTATCTAACAGTCTGTCACCATTTGAATCGGTTGCAAAAAAGGTACCATAGAATACACCCAATGCTTCATTGGTTTGTGCAATTGATGTCCCCCACATACCTAAGGATAATCTACCTCCCTCTACATAAGTAACCTCATTCTTATTTTGACTTATTGTAGCTGTAATATTCCAATTAAAATCACCTTCTATTGGCCTTGCTCTTAACAATACTTCAAAACCTTTATTAGTCATACTCCCTACATTATCAAAACGATTTTCATATCCTGTTGAAGGCGATAATGTTCTTCCAATTAACAGATCTTCTACATCCTGATTATAATAACCAAATTCTAACCCAAGCCTACCGTTAAACATAGCTAAATCGAAACCAAACTCAAATTCAGTTTGTCTTTCCGGCTTCAAATCGGCATTCCCTTGTAATGAACTAGGGAAATATCCAATATTTCCGTTATAGTTTAGCTGGTTATAATTAGTAAAGATTTGATATGGATTTAAAGCAGTTAAATTACCTGCCTGCCCCCATGCTGCTCTTAACTTTAAAGAATTAAATGTATTCCCTACTGAATCCTGCCAAAAATCTTCATCCGAAATAGTATAAGACCCACTTATTTTAGGGTAGAATTGCTGTCTTTCGTCTTCTCCAAATACAGATGCTCCATCAATTCTTGCAGCCAATGTTAAAAATAATTTATTCTTATATGCTAAAGTTTCCTGTAAGAAACCTCCCCAGTAAGACGATTCATCTCTGTAATCTGTTCCTCCTACTGCATTACTAGGATCTGTAACAATTACACCTTCAACCGGCCCAACCTGATCATTTCTTACACTAAAATATGTATTCTTCTCTCTCTGGTAAGTATATCCGAAACCTGTAGTTGATTTGAAATTATCAGTAATATCAAACTGATAACTCATATTGAAGTCTGAATTAATCATTGTAGAATTAATCACTGACTTCTGAGTCTCCCCATTAGGTCTTGTATTCACACCCCTTGGTATATATAATAAACCTTCAGAATTAGAATGATCTAAACCAAAAGTATAATTAATTCGAAAACCTTCAAAAGGAGTTGCAGTTAATTGAATATCTGAGATAGACCTAAAATTATTTTGAGAAGCATCAATTCTATCTATAGTTTCTCTTGAACTTGGCATCCACAATCCAACACCCGGATAATTACCAAATTCATCGGGATCTTGGTCATTTGTATTATCCGCAAAAAGTAATGCTGTTATTGGCCCATAATTTTTACCATTTGGCATATCCTGGCTCTTATTGACTGAAATATAAGTCCCTGCTGACATTTTTAGCCATTTATACAGATCCTGATCCAAACGTAATCTAAATGTTTTTCTGTTAAAGTTCGTATTTCGTACTATACCATCGTTATCAAATAATGAACCCGATACCGCATATTTTGTATTATCTGAACCTCCTGTAACATTAATCATCGTTTCATAACCGGTTGATTGTTTAAAAATATAGTCCTGGTAATCATACCTGGTAGCCGGTACAGCCACACCATCTGCATTCCATTCTAATTGTGCATCATTATAAGGTAAAGTTCTTCTTACATTATTTATATTAAAGCTTGAAGTAAATGTTACTTTCGGTGCTCCTGAGACTCCTTTTTTAGTAAAGATCTGAATTACACCATTACTAGCCCTGGATCCGTAAATAGCTGCAGCGGCAGCCCCTTTTAAGATCTCCATACGCTCAATATCATCCGGGTTGATATCAACCAATCTGTTTTGTGTATACCCTCCCAAATTAATAGCCTGATTGGACTTATTGTTCACAACAACTCCATCTATTATATAAAGAGGATCTGAACTACCTGTCAAAGTACTTGGCCCCCTTAAACGAATAGACATACCACCTGAAGGGTTCCCTGAATTTCTGGTAATATAAGCACCAGCTACCTGGCCTTGTAATGCTTCACCTATACTTACTAC
>JBDLIB010000159.1:0-6595 GCA_039715085.1 Bacteroidota bacterium
GGGATGTCAGGGGCAGTGTTATTTGTAATGACAATCGCTACTTTGGTAACATATCTGCTACATCAATATGTTTTAGCTCCGGCAGGAATGGATTATTTACGTACTATAACTTTTATCCTGGTAATTGCTTCTTTGGTACAAATGGTTGAAATAATATTAAAAAAGGTTAGCCCTCCACTATATCAGGCATTAGGTGTATTCTTACCATTAATTACAACAAATTGCGCAGTATTAGGTGTTGCAATTCTCGCCTTAGGGTTAGAAAATGTTAGTTTACTAAAAGCTGTATTCTTTGCAATTGCAAACTCTATCGGATTTTCATTGGCACTTATCGTCTTTGCAAGTATTCGAGAACATCTGGAATTAGCAAATATTCCAAAAGGAATGAAAGGTGTACCGATAAATTTACTTATCGCCGGACTATTATCATTGGCATTTTTAGGATTTACAGGTCTGGTGTAATTATCTGAATATCAATCGTTCCTTAAAAATTAAGGCCTATATTAAATTTCAGTAATATTAAGCGTACTTCAAAACAAAATTATTCTTAAATAGAACTCGTTAATCAAAAAAATATTATTAATTTTGCAGGCTCTTAACAATAAGTTGAGATTTAATAAATTAATAAACTTGGTCGAGTACCATAAAATTTAAAAAATTATGCCAGTAAAAATTAGATTACAAAGACACGGTAAAAAAGGAAAACCTTTTTATTGGATTGTTGCAGCTGATTCACGTTCAAAACGTGACGGGAAAATGCTAGAAAAACTAGGAACTTACAATCCAAACACTAACCCTGCATCTATCGACTTAAATGTTGACGGTACAGTAAAATGGTTACAAAACGGTGCACAACCAACAGATACTGCAAAAGCAATTTTGAGTTACAAAGGTGCAATGTTGAAGAATCATTTAGCAGTAGGTGTTAGAAAAGGTGCTTTAACCGAAGAACAAGCAGAAAAAAAATTCAACGCTTGGGTGGAAGAAAAAGAAGCTAAAATTGAAGCTAAAAAATCTAAATTAGCAAAAGCTAAGGATGATGCTAAAGCTAAAGTTCTGGATGCTGAAAAAGAGATCAATGAAAAGCGTAAAGCTGCAGTTGAAGAAGCTGAGAACGAAAGAGTCAAAGCTGAAGCTGATGCAAAAGCTGCTGAAGAAGCTGCAAATGCACCAGAAGTTGAAGAGGAAGCTCCAAAAACAATCGATGAGGTTGCTGAACAAGCTAAAGAAGAAGAAAAATAGATTTATTCTTTTTTATAACTTTGAACCCGGCCTAAGGTCGGGTTTTTTATTTACAACACATCTAAATCATGCAAAAGAAAGACTGTTTTTACTTAGGAATTATAGCTAAAAAATACAGCTTTAAAGGTGAACTTATCATCAAATTAGATACAGATGAACCGGATCTTTATCAAGATCTTGAATATGTTCTAATTGAGCAAAACAAAGTTCTGATTCCGTTCTTTATTGAAAAAAGTAATCTGCAAAAAGCGAATTCTCTTCGCGTACAGTTTGAAGATGTAAAAGACGAATCTGATGCAGACGCACTTTTAAAAAAACCGGTGTATCTACCCTTGGAATTTTTACCAAAACTTACCGGAAACAAATTCTATTTTCACGAAGTGATTGGCTTTACAATAGACGATATCAATCACGGGGAAGTTGGTGAAATAATTTCAATTAACGATAATACTGCACAAGCTCTGTTTGAAATAAAAAAAGGTGATGTTGAAATTTTAATTCCTATGATAGATGACTTTATCAAAAAAGTGGATAGACAAAATAAAAAGATCATCATGGAAACCCCTGAAGGATTATTGGATATGTATTTGGAGTAAATATTTACACTCACAACCGACTGAAGTCGGTGGAAATTGATATTAGTTGGAGAAAATTGATCTCTAATTTTTTACTTTATCCTTTTGCCTTTGTTCTTTAAACTTTAACTAATGAGCTTAAAACCTTTTCAATTCAAACAATTTAATATTCAGCAAGATAAAACTGCCATGAAAATTGGCACCGACGGTGTACTACTTGGGGCTTGGGCCAACTTAGATTTTCAGCCTGAATCTATCCTGGATATTGGAACAGGAACAGGAATTATTTCTTTACAGATGGCACAACGGTCAGATGCTGATATAGTTGATGCTATAGAATTAGAACCAAATGCCTATGAACAGGCTGTTGTAAATTTTGAGAATTCCGATTGGGGAGATCGTCTATTTTGTTATCATGCTTCACTCCTTGAATTTAAAGAGGAAATTGATGAAAAATACGATCTGATCATTTCCAATCCTCCTTATTTTAGCTCCAAACATAAAGAAACTGAAAATAAAAGAGCTTTGGCTCGTCAAACCGAAACTTTATCGTTCTATGACCTGCTTTCCGCTACAGCGAAACTATTATCCAATAAAGGAAATTGTGCATTTATCATTCCGTTTGATGAAGAAGAAAATTTCTTGGCTACAGCTGAAAAACTAAATCTATTTCCGCTAAGGATAACGAGAGTAAAAGGCACAAAATCAACTCCCATTAAGCGCAGCTTACTACAATTGAGTTTTAAAAGATCCCAGGCAAAAATTGACGAACTGATCATAGAGATCGATCGTCATGTTTATACCAAAGATTACAAAAACTTAGTAAAAGATTTTTATCTTAAGATGTAGCTACTTCCTGAACACCCAACCGTTTTCTCATAAAAATAATTACCGCGCCCGAGGCAAACATCAATAAACCATAAATAGCCGGAACAATTGAGTATTCAGCATTATTTAATGCAATAGTTGCCAGAGTAATTGCAAGGGTTCCGTTTTGAATTCCCGTTCCAATTGAGATACTAATTGCCTGGGGTTTGTTAAGTTTAAAACCAATTGCCAAAAGGAAGCCAATAACCATAGTAGATACATTTAAAATAATTGATGGTATTCCGGCTTCAGCTAAGTAATCCATAAATACATCTCTGATACTAAATACAACTCCGATAATTACCAAAACAAAAATAAGAGCTGAAGCAATATTCACAGGTTTTTCCATCTTTGCCGCAAAGTCATGGAATTTAGCTTTAATAAACATCCCTATCGCTACAGGAACTAATACTATTGCAAACAACTGCTTGATCATTGTAGCGCCATCAACTGATACTACCTGACTTTGATCTGCAAAATGAACTAAAGCAAATTGGACGATAATCGGAATGGTAACTATAGATAATACACTCGTTATTGCAGTTAACGAAACCGATAAGGCCAAATCTCCTTTTGCCAAATGAGTCAAAATATTTGAAGTTGCTCCACCGGGGCTGGCAGCCAAAAGCATAATACCTATTGCAATTGTTGGTGACAAATCCAACCCTACTGCTATTAAATAACCAACCAATGGCAAAATAATTATCTGGCTAATAAGCCCTATAAAAACAGCTTTAGGATAAATTACTACTTGTTTAAAATCATTTAATGTTAGTGATAATCCCATCCCGAACATGATGATCATCAATGATACGGCAAGGATAATTCCGAGAGTTGAAGTCATAATTTTGAGTTATATTATTTGATTAAAATCCGAATATAACCAAAATTACCTATCTATCAGATACTTATATTACATAAGTCAATTTTCAACCAGGAATTGATAAAATGCTTTAATGAAGATTATCATACTAATTCAGTCAGAAATTTAATGGGTATCCCATTGAATCATTCTAACATTGTATCATTATCTCATTAACAACACTAATAACCTAGTTTTTTTCTAACTCGCTCTAAGACCGCATCGGCAACTTTATGGGCCTTTATTTCACCAATTTCCAAAGCCTTATCTACCTCCTCTAGATTATTCATGTAGTGATTATAAAGTTCACGCTCCTTGGCAAATCTTTCGAGGATCAATTCATAAAATGCTTGCTTTGCATGTCCATAACCATAATTACCAGCCAAGTATTTGGCTCTCATTTCCTCGGTTTGTTCTTCGGTGGCAACCAATTTATATAGTGCAAATAAGTTACAGGTATCCGGATTTTTTGGATCCTCCATTGGTGTAGAATCCGTTTTAATTTTCATGATCTGCTTACGTAACTTCTTATCCGGCAAGAAAATATCAATAATATTTCCTTTTGATTTGCTCATTTTTGCACCATCAGTTCCGGGAACATACATCGTATTTTCCTGAATTTTAGCTTCAGGTGGAACCAAAGTATCTCCCATTTGATGGTTAAAACGATTGGCAACATCACGACTCATCTCTAAATGCTGTAACTGATCTTTTCCTACAGGAACCACATCTGCATCATATAATAAAATATCGGCTGCCATTAACATCGGGTAAGTGAACAATCCCGAATTTACATCCTGCAACCTATCGGCTTTATCTTTAAAACTATGCGCTAATGTCAGACGTTGATAAGGATAAAAACAGCTTAGATACCATGATAATTCCGTTACTTGCGGCACATCACTCTGACGATAAAAAACAGTTTTTTCAACATCCAATCCAAATGCCAACCAGGTTGCAGCTGTACTGTAAGTATTTTGCCTTAAAGTTTCTGCATCTTTTATTTGCGTTAACGAATGCATATCAGCTATAAACAAAAAGGATTCCTCTTTTGAGTTTTTCGACATTTCAATTGCAGGAATAATCGCTCCCAGCAGGTTTCCTAAATGTGGTGTTCCGGTACTTTGTACTCCTGTAAGTATTCTTGACATAAAGCCTTATATTTTGTTTCCTGCAAAAGTAATCGGATTTTTTATTAGAGAAAAAAATTATTGACGAAATTCAATCCAAGTTTTTTACATACTTTTGAATAAATGAATCTGATTAAAAATATCTTCATACTAATCTGGCGATTATGGTTTTATATTTGGGTAATTGGTACCATAATTATATTTTTTCCAATATTAATTGTGGTAATATCCAAAGAAAGCTGGTATCCGATTTTCTACAAAATAGCACATTATTGGGCAAAAATCACTTTGTTTGTGATCGGTTTTTCGCCGAAAGTATCTTTTGAAGAGGAAACCATTCCCGGAAAAAGCTATATTTTCAGTCCGAATCACACTTCAATGATCGATGTTTTTTTAATCCTTGCAATTACCAAAAATCCTTTTGTTTTTATGGGGAAAAAAGAGTTGGTCAAAATTCCAATCTTTGGGTATATCTACAAACGTACCTGTATTATGGTAGACAGGGAAGATGAAAAAAGCAGAAATCGTGCCTTTAGGATGGCTCAGGAAAGACTCAAAAAAGGGTTGAGTGTTTGTATTTTTCCGGAAGGGAAAGTACCTGATAGCGAAAATATTGTTTTATGCGAATTTAAAAGTGGAGCTTTTCGGCTAGCAATTGAATTTCAAATACCTATTATCCCTCATACTTTTTATGATTGCAAAAAAAGGTTTTCATATACTTTTTTTAGTGGTAGTCCCGGAGTTTTAAGAGTGAAAGTTCATAAACATATACAAACAAATGGTTTGACTCTTGCAGATAAAGATTCTATTAAAGATGAAACTTTTCAGATCATTTATAATGAACTTGTTACAGATATATCTGATATACAATTAGCAGGGTCAGAAGAATTATGATTCTACTAATAATTATTCAAGAGGTTAATAATTGAATGACATAATGATACAATGAGTTAATGATATAATAAAAGTAAAGATCACTGCTGCATTGACACATTTGATTGAAATAATCGTAAAATAACATCTATAAAATAAATGTCACATAAAGTAAAATACTACGAATCAGAAGAAGAAAAGATCAATATCATTACACATGCTATTGGTTTGGTTTTAAGTGTAGCGGCTTTAGTGCTTTTGGTAGTTTATTCTTCAATTTACGGAAGTGCCTGGCATATAACGAGTTTTGCAATTTTTGGTGCTAGTTTGATTCTTTTATATTCTGCTTCTACAGCTTATCATTATTCTAAAAATCCGAAGATTAGAAACAGATTGAATATTTTTGATCATGCAGCTATTTATGTTTTAATCGCAGGAACTTATACACCTTTTACCCTTGTTGTATTGAACGGCTGGGTTGGATGGACAATTTTTGGAATTTCATGGGGCCTAGCGATTATTGGGATAGTATTAAAATTATTCTACACAGGAAAATACGATAAAATCTCGACAGCTGCATACGTTTTAATGGGGTGGATGATCATTTTTGCAATTAAACCATTGATTGATAATTTTTCGTCACAAGGATTGTATTGGCTATTAGCCGGTGGGATATTCTATACACTTGGAGCTCTTCTATACAGTATGAAAAACCTGAAATACAACCATGCAATTTTTCATATTTTTGTTTTACTTGGAAGTTTTTCACACTTTGTTGCAGTATTCTTCTATGTTCTGACTATGGAGGTTTAGGAAGGGTAGCTGGGGCTTTTGGTCGCTGGTTTTTGGTTGTCGGTTTTTAGTCTTTGATATTTGGAGTTTGGAATTTGTTATTCTTCCTTTTGGTGTAAAATCTTATGAACTCATCAGATGAGTCCTACTTCCACCTTAATTAAACCTCTCAGGGTCTTCTACAACATGGTATCTTGGATCGTCAATTGCATCGATGATAACCTCTCTGAATTTACCATTATTTTTATTTAAAA
>JBDLIB010000160.1:0-6444 GCA_039715085.1 Bacteroidota bacterium
ATTAAAGTTTTTAGAATTTTTCAATAAACCTCTTAATTATGTGCAAATGAAAAGGTTAAATATTTTATCAAAAAAAATCTAAATTTATTGGGTTTATACCTTTCAATTTTATTACATTTGCATCCGCAAAATTAAAGTTCATTGGAGAGGTGCCAGAGTGGTAATGGAGCAGATTGCTAATCTGTCAACGGGTAACCGTTGCCAGGGTTCGAATCCCTGTCTCTCCGCATTTTTTTTACACCATTCGGGGTGTAGCGTAGCCCGGTCATCGCGCCTGCTTTGGGAGCAGGAGGTCGCAGGTTCGAATCCTGCCACCCCGACGAATTAAAAAATAATATGGTCGCGTAGCTCAGCTGGATAGAGCATCTGCCTTCTAAGCAGACGGTCACAGGTTCGAATCCTGTCGCGATCACAGATGAATCAAAAAAAGGTTCAATTATGAGCGAGTTTCAAAATATGAAGCTCGCTTCTTTTTTGAAACGAAGTGAAGTGATTGTTTTTTTGATTCTAAACATGGACTGCAAGGGAAATTCAATCCTATCTCGATCATAAATAAATAAAAACCAATCAGTTGTAAACTGGTTGGTTTTTTTGTTTGGAGATTCCGCTGTAATGTATTTGCATAAGGAATCGACAAATAAAAAAATATCGCGCGCTAGCGGGATTGGTTTTTCATTCTCAAAATAGAACGCCATCAGGATCTACGATAGTTAATCCTTTTAAAGGGAGAAGTAAAAAGGTAGATGTATAGGTATCAAACATTATAGTTTCTACAAACTAAAAAATAAATTTCGTTAGAAATTTTGATATTTATTTTCAGAATGGAACGCAATAAGGATCAATAACAGTAATCCTAAAAAAAAAACTTATCATCAATCTCTCGTATACAATTATTTGTATTTTTGAATCCATCAATTTTTTTCCAATTTTAAGCAGATAATTAATGGAATCCATCAAAGAAATTTTCAGAATAGGAAGAGGTCCTTCAAGTAGTCACACTATGGGGCCTGACAGAGCTGCACAGATATATAAAATTAAACATCCGGAAGCTAAATCATTTAAAGTTACTTTATATGGAAGTTTAGCTTTAACAGGAGGAGGACATCTTACTGATTATGCAGTAATTAACGAATTGAAACCTGCTAAAGTAGAAATTATCTGGAAGAGAAAAGAATCCAAAAAGTTTCACCCAAACGCTTTGGAATTTGAAGTTGCAGATTTTGGCTCAGATCCCGATAAATGGTTGGTTTACAGTGTTGGCGGGGGAAAAATTGTGGATGAAAATAAAATTGGTCTGAAAACAACGGAAGTTTACATCCAAAAGAATATGCAGGATGTGATTAACTATTATAAAAATACCGGAAAGACCTTTTGGGAACTTGTGTACGAAACAGAAGGAGAAGAAATTAAAGAGCATTTATACAAGGTTTGGGATACCATGAAAAACGCAATTTCAAACGGGTTAAAGAACGAAGGATTATTACCCGGCGGACTGAAATTACAAAGAAAAGCCTCCTCCTATTATTCAAAATCAAAAAGACTGGAAGCACATCAAAAAACAGCCAGTAAAATATTTGCCTATGCATTGGCTGTAGCCGAAGAAAACGCTTCAGGAGGTATTGTAGTTACTGCTCCCACCTGCGGCTCTGCTGGTATTTTACCGGCAGTTTTAAAAATATCACAGGAACAATACGGAATAAGTGATGAGAAAATTATCAGAGCATTGGCAACTGCCGGATTGATAGGTAATATTGTAAAAGAAAATGCTTCCATTTCGGGTGCCGAAGTTGGCTGTCAGGGTGAAGTGGGTACTGCCAGTGCTATGGCTGCTGCCGCTGCCGCCCAATTAGCAGGTGGTTCACCGGCTCAGATCGAATATGCTGCCGAAATGGGATTGGAACACCATCTTGGCTTAACCTGCGACCCAGTTGGCGGACTGGTTCAAATTCCCTGTATAGAAAGGAATGTACACGGTGCCATGAGAGCCTTTGATTGTGCTAGGTATTCTCTCCTTTCTGATGGTAAGCATTTTATTAGTTTTGATACTGTTACAAAAGTAATGAAGGAAACAGGTAAAGATCTGCCTAGCTTATATAGAGAAACTTCATTAGGCGGACTTGCAGTCTTTGGAAACGAAGACTTTGTGGATAATTAAATATAATATCAATCTTAAATAGGTTAAAGAATAAATTCATAAGACATACTTATGATGTGACTTTCTATCATATTGATCTACAGAGCAATACACTTTTAATTTAAAATCACTCTATATTATTACCTATGCAATAAATGTGACATAAGTCATTAACAATCAATGACTATATCATTAAATTTATTGGCTGTAGTAAATTCTCATTCAAATAAATAATCTTACTTTATGAAAGTTTAATACTTATTAATATAATCAACTTTAAATTATTAATCAATATGCAAACATTACAAGAAGCAAAAAAGAGGGTCTACAAATTTGGTAATAAAACTGCTGAAGGAAAAAGTTCAATGAAAGTTCTTTTAGGTGGAAAAGGTGCAAACTTAGCAGAAATGAGTCGTATAGGTATTCCGGTACCACCGGGATTTACTATCACAACCGAAGTTTGTAATGAGTATAATGTATCAGGAAAAGAATCGGTGATCGATTCTCTTAAAGAGGATGTAGAAAGATCAATTAAGGAAATTGAAGAAGTTACCGGATTTAAATTTGGTGATATTGAAAATCCCCTTTTACTTTCTGTACGATCCGGTGCAAGAGTATCCATGCCCGGAATGATGGACACAGTTTTAAATATTGGTTTGAATGATAAAGTTGTTAAAGGCCTTGTAAAAAAATCAGGAAATGACAGATTTGCCTGGGATTCTTATAGGAGGTTCATTCAAATGTATGGGGATGTTGTTCTCGGTTTAAAACCTGAAACCAAAGAGGATATTGATCCTTTCGAAAGAATAATGGACGGACTAAAAGAAAAAAGAGATATCAAATCAGATACTGAATTCACTGTCCCAGACCTAAAAGAACTGGTTAAATTATTTAAACAAATTGTTAAGAAAAAAACAGGTAAAGACTTCCCCGATGACCCTAAAGATCAACTTTGGGGTGCCATTCTTGCAGTTTTTGACAGCTGGAATTGTAACAGGGCAAAGTATTACAGAAAAATTCATAATTATCCTGATGACTGGGGAACAGCAGTGAATGTTCAGGCTATGGTTTTTGGAAATATGGGTGATAATTCTGCTACAGGTGTTGCTTTTACACGTGATGCAGCAACAGGTGAAAATGTTTTTAATGGCGAGTATCTTCCTGATGCACAGGGAGAAGATGTAGTTGCAGGTATCAGAACTCCAAGAGAGATTACTAAGGCAGGATCTCAAAAATGGGCAAAATTGGCGAATATCAGAGAAGAGGTGCGATTGAACAGATACCCTTCTCTTGAAGAACTAATGCCGGAAATATATCTTGAACTCAATCTTTATCAGGACCAGTTAGAAAAGCATTATAAAGACATGCAGGATCTTGAATTTACTATTCAGGATGGTAAATTATGGATCTTACAGACCCGTAACGGAAAACGAACCGGTGCTGCAATGGTGAAAATTGCTAACGATATGCTTAAAGAAGGCCTTATTGATGAAAAGACTGCTCTTTTAAGTATAGAACCGGAAAAACTAAACGAATTACTGCATCCAATTTTTGATGAAGATGCACTTCAAAAAGCTACTACGATTGCCAAAGGTTTACCTGCCTCACCGGGAGCGGCCACAGGACAATTAGTATTCTTTGCCGATGAAGCAGATAAATTTGAAAAATCAATTCTGGCTCGTATAGAAACTTCTCCTGAAGACCTTGAAGGGATGAATATTGCAAAGGGTATTTTAACCGCTCGGGGCGGAATGACATCCCACGCCGCAGTTGTAGCCCGTGGAATGGGTAAATGTTGTATATCCGGGGCCGGTTCTTTGGATATCAGCTATAAATACAGAATGATAAAAGTTGATGGTAAAGTATTCAAAGAGGGAGATTGGATCTCTCTTAATGGAAGTACCGGTGAGATCATTGATGGTAAAGTTGCAACCGTAGAACCTGAATTAAGTGGTGATTTTGATGAAATAATGAAGTTGAGTGATAAATTCTCAGCTATGGGAGTGAGAACAAATGCAGATACACCAAAAGACGCTGCCATTGCACGTAATTTTGGCGCAAAAGGAATTGGCCTGACAAGAACAGAACATATGTTCTTTGAAGCTGACAGGATTCAGGCTATGCGTGAGATGATCCTTTCGGAAAATACAGAACAGCGAATATTGGCCTTGGAAAGACTATTACCTATGCAGAGAAATGATTTTGAAGGAATTTTTAAAGCCATGGAAGGATTACCGGTAACAGTGAGATTATTAGACCCTCCATTACATGAGTTTGTTCCTCATAATGAAGAAATGCAAAGTAAACTGGCAGCAGACATGGGCATTTCTTTTGCGAAAGTAAAAAATAAAGTAAAAGAGCTTAATGAAATCAACCCAATGCTTGGTCATCGTGGTTGCAGGTTAGGTAATACCTATCCGGAAATCACTGAAATGCAAACCAGGGCAATTATTGAAGCGGCTTTAAATTTAAAAGCTAAAGGAATTGATGCAAAACCCGAAATTATGATTCCGCTAATTGGAACTGTAAGGGAATTTACCATGCAGGAAAGTGTGATCAGAAAAACTGCCGACAAGGTATTTAAAGAACGCAATGATAAGATCGACTTTAAAGTTGGAACCATGATCGAGATTCCAAGAGCTGCTATCACTGCTGATAGAATTGCCAAACAAGCAGATTTCTTCTCTTTCGGAACCAATGATCTTACCCAATTGACCTATGGATATTCAAGGGACGATATTGGTTCGTTCCTGCCAATTTATAGGGAAAAAGGAATTTTAGATAATGATCCTTTTGAAATTTTAGATAACCTGGGGGTTGGATTCTTAGTTAAATTAGCAACAGAAAAAGGCAGAGAGGTGAATTCCAGTCTAAAAGTTGGAATTTGTGGCGAACACGGTGGGGAACCAAATTCAATAGATTTCTGTAATTCGATCAATCTCAATTATGTGAGTTGCTCACCTTACAGGGTTCCTATTGCAAGATTATCTGCAGCTCAGGCCGTAATAAAAAATAGTTAAACTTGCAGACCTGCAAGGTTTTGAAAACCTTGCAGGTCTTTTTTTGAATAAAATGCTATAAGCAATAGGCTTTATGCTTTAAGCTGTAACATCTTTAATATTTAACAGTTACACAATTCCACAAATAAACAAATCAACATTTCTTAGCGTCCTTTGCGAAAACCTTTGCAGTGCTTTGCGTGAAAACCTTGCTCACCTTGCGGTTAAAAGAGTAGTGAGTAGTTGGGATTGTTTTAATCATTTAATTTTTAAATCTTTTAATCTTAACAATTACACAAATAAACAATTCAACATTTCTTAGCGTTCTTTGCGTGAAACTTAGCGTTCTTTGCGAGATAACCTTGCGAGCCTTGCGGTTAAAAGAGTATTGAGTAGTGAGTATTGAGAAGATGAAAAAAATCAACAATCGCTAGTCTTCAATCCCTGATCGTCAATCATTTAATCTCAACAATTACATAATTCAACAAATAAACATTCTTTAGCGTTCTTTGCGAAATAACCTTGCGAGCCTTGCGGTTAAAATAGAAGTGATAGGTTCGAATACATCAACAATCACTAGTCTTCAATCCCTGATCGTCAATCGAAAGCTATTCGAGATCAAGTTTTTGTTTTTTTAATCTTTTAATCATTTAATCTCAACAATTACACGAATCTACAAATCAATCCCCAAACCCATAATCTCTCTCCACTTTACAAACCCTTACTTTATATGACTTATACCAAACTTCTTTCCCTTTTTGTTGCGCTTTTTGATGTTCTAAATTTTCTTTCCAAACTATAATGGATTCCAGGTCTTTCCAGTAAGAAACCGTTATTCCTAACGCTTCTCTTGCGGATTCAAATCCTAAAAAACCTTTTTGATCTTTTGCCAGTTCTTCCATTCTGACTGCCATTTCTGAATAACCATTTTTGTTTCCTGACAATAACGAGCTGAATATCACTGCATAATATGGTGTTTTTGGTGTTTTTGCTATCATAATTTAAGACCTTTGTAAAAGTCAATAATTTGTTTTAATTCGAGAAGTAAAAAAATTTAAACCCACAGTTTACTTGTGTAAATGAGGACTTTAAATTTTTGACAACAAAGAAGTTGAGCAAATTATTGACTTGATTCTACTAAAATATCCTGAATTACAAAGGTCTTAATTTTTATTGTATTTTTGCCAACGCAAAAAATTACACTAATGTCGATAGAAAAAAAAGTAGCATTTTACACTTTGGGTTGTAAACTGAATTTTTCGGAAACTTCCACCATTGCAAGAAATTTCCAGAATGAAGGTTTTGAACGTG
>JBDLIB010000161.1:0-6355 GCA_039715085.1 Bacteroidota bacterium
ATTGAAGACATTGCTTTGCTGACTCTCGAAGGAAACGGAATGGTTGGTGTTCCGGGAATATCAAAACGTTTGTTCGAATCTCTCTCACAAGAAAATATCAATGTAAAATTTATCACCCAGGCCTCTAGCGAACATTCTATTTGTTTGGCAATTGATCTGGCTGAAGCAGAAAAAGCCAAACAAGCAGTTGACCGGCAATTTGAATTTGAGATATTAAAGAATAAGGTGGAACCTCTTATTATTGAAAAGGAACTGGCAATTATTGCACTGGTTGGTGATAATATGAAATCCCATCAGGGAATTAGCGGAAAAATGTTTAGTGAACTTGGAAATAACAACGTAAATATAAGGGCTATAGCCCAGGGGTCAACCGAAAAAAACATCTCGGCAGTCATAGCTAAAAATGATGTAAAAAAAGCTTTAAACAGCCTTCATGCAGCATTTTTTGAAAACCATGTTAAACAATTAAACCTGTTTATTGTTGGAGTTGGAAATGTTGGAGGAAAATTACTGGAACAGATCCAACAACAACAAGGATATTTATTTGATAAGTTACACATAAATATGAGGGTGATCGGCCTTGCCAATTCAAAAAAAATGTTGTTTTCCGAAGAAGGTATCGATCTCTCTGACTGGAGATCTCAATTAGACAGTAATGGTGAAAAAGCAGGTTTAAAAGATTTTTACAAAAATGTAAAGAAACTTAATTTACGAAACAGTATTTTTGTAGATAATACTGCAAATTACGATGTTCCCGAAGAATATGCAAAGTATTTAATGGATAGTGTTGCGGTTGTTGCATGCAATAAGATTGCTTGTTCATCTGAACTGGATAATTACAAAAAATTGAAATTTTTATCAAAAAATTACAATGCTCCATTCTTATTTGAAACTAATGTTGGTGCAGGATTACCCATCATCGATACTTTGAATAACTTAATCGCTTCAGGTGATCAAGTAACTGAAATACAAGCTGTTTTATCGGGTAGTTTAAACTTTATATTCAATAAATTTGATTCTAAAACTTCTTTTTATGATGTAGTAAAACAGGCTGGCATAGAAGGCTACACAGAACCGGATCCAAGAATTGACCTGAGCGGTGTAGATGTTATGAGAAAAATATTAATTTTAATGCGTGAAAGCGGAATGGAATTAGAATTAGATGATATCGAAAATGATACTTTTTTACCTGGAAGCTCATTGGAAGCAGATTCTGTAGCTGATTTTATGGAAACATTAAAAAAAGAAGCAAAACACTTTAATTCTCTAAGAGAAGATGCCGAAAAAGAAGATTGCAGATTGAAATACGTAGCAGAGTTTAAAAGCGGAAAAGCTAAGGTTGGATTACAACATATTCCAAAAGATCATCCTTTTTACACCCTTGACGGAAAAGATAATATTGTATTATTTTACACGAACAGATATAGTGAACAGCCTCTAATAATTAAAGGCGCAGGTGCAGGTGCTGATGTAACAGCTTCTGGTATTTTTGGAGATATTATTAGAACAGGTAATAAATAAACCCGTAACACAATGGACGAAATCAAAATATTTGCCCCGGGCACTATCGCAAATGTATCTTGTGGATTTGACGTTTTAGGCTGCTGCCTGGATACAATTGGTGATGAAATGGTACTGAGAAAAGTTCCTGAAAAAGGAATCAGAATTTCTAAGATAGAAGGAGTAGATTTACCATTGGAAACTAAGAAAAATGTAGCAGGAGTAGCTGCCTTAGCACTAATAAATGCTCTGGAAGAAGAACTGGATTTCGGTTTCGAAATTGAAATTTATAAAAATATCAAACCGGGCAGTGGTATCGGCAGTAGTGCAGCAAGTGCAGCCGGAGCCGTTTATGCAATTAATGAATTATTGGGCAGGCCGTTTTCAAAATTACAATTAGTAAAATTTGCCCAAGAAGGTGAAAGATTAGCATGTGGTTCACCTATAGCCGACAATGTAACTCCGGCAATTTTTGGGAATTTTACTTTGGTAAAAAGCGCCAATCCCTTACAGATTGTTGAGCTGCCGTGTCCGGATGATTTGTTTGCAATTATAATTCATCCTCAAATTGAAATAAAAACAGTGGATTCCAGAGCAATTTTACCCAAAGAAGTTGCATTGAAAGATGCCGTAAAACAATGGGCAAATGTCGGCAGTTTGGTACATGCGTTACATACAAATGATTTTGATCTGTTATCGGATTCTTTACAGGATTTTATTATAGAACCACATCGTTCAAAATTGATTCCTGAATTTGATAAAGTAAAAGAAAGTGCTATAAATACAGGGGCGCTTGGTTGCGGTATTTCCGGATCAGGGCCTTCTGTTTTTTCTTTCAGTAAAGGAAAGCAAGTAGCTGAATATATTGCAGATGCAATTAAAACAATTTACCAAAAAACAGGTATAGATTTTAATATTTATATCTCAAAAATTAATTCAGAAGGAGTAAAAATTATCAGTTCTCAGTAGCAGTTAAAAGTGGCAGTTTAATTTTTTTCTCAATACTCAATACTAATATCTCAATACTAAAACCAATGAAATATTACAGTTTACACCATAAAGCCCCAAACGTTTCTTTTCAGGAAGCAGTTGTAAAAGGAATTGCACCCGACAGGGGATTGTATTTTCCCGAAAGCATCCAACCTCTACCAAAAGATTTTTTTGATAAGATTGAAGATTATTCTAACAACGAAATTGCATACGAATTGATCAAACAATTTGTTGGTGATGAAATTCCTGAAAAAGAACTTAAAGAGATCATTGCAGACACTTTAAGTTTTGATTTCCCCTTAGTGGAAGTAGAAAAAGACGTGTATAGTTTAGAATTATTCCATGGCCCAACTATGGCATTCAAAGACGTTGGTGCAAGATTTATGGCACGTTGCCTGTCCTATTTTAATAAACATAATGAAAACGAAGTAACAGTTTTGGTTGCCACGTCAGGTGATACTGGTGGTGCTGTTGCCAGTGGATTTTTAGGAGTAAAAGGTGTTAACGTTGTCATCCTTTACCCAAGCGGAAAAGTAAGCGATGTTCAGGAAAAACAATTAACTACTCTCGGTCAGAATATAAAAGCCCTGGAAGTAAAAGGTACTTTTGATGATTGTCAGGATATGGTCAAAACTGCATTTCTGGATAATGAAATTACGGATAAGATTCAGTTGACCTCTGCAAATTCTATCAATATTGCCCGTTGGTTACCCCAGATGTTTTATTTTGTTTTTGCTTATAAACAACTTAAAGACAGACAAAAAGAACTTGTTTTTTCTACCCCAAGCGGTAATTTTGGTAATATTTGCGCCGGAATGATGGCTCAGCAACTAGGCTTACCTGTTACACAATTTATAGCTTCCACAAATATAAATCGTGTGGTACCAAATTATATGGAAAGCGGTGTTTATAAGCCAATGAAATCCAAACAAACTATCTCAAATGCAATGGATGTTGGTGATCCGAGTAACTTTATCAGAATTCAAAATATATTTAAAAATGATTTTGAGGAATTAAAAAAACACCTTTCCTCCTACTCTTTTACAGATGATGAAACTCGTGAAGCAATGTTAAAAATCTTCAAGGAAAGCAATTATATTGCTGATCCTCACGGAGCTGTGGGATACTTAGGCCTAAAGAAATATTTGAAAGGTAAATCTGATTTCCAGGGAATCTTTTTGGAAACCGCACATCCGGTAAAATTTTTGAATGTAGTAGAACCTCTAATTAACAAAACCATTGAATTCCCAAACCAAATTCAGGAAATAATTCACAAAACTAAAGAGGCAACTTTGGTAAGTGAATACAATGAGTTAAAGAGATTTTTGATTGAAAATTAGATAAAAACTTCAATTTTTACACCAAACAATTAAAGCTTAGATAAACACATCCATAAAATTTGAAAATTATTTTTTTTGGATGTGTTTGTAGTTTTTGTAACATCACTTAAATTATAAAAACATTTCATATTCTTACTTTCAGCCGTATATTTGGTCATATTTTTAAAAATAAATCAAATAATACAACAATGAAAACAACCGATATTAAAAGTACAATCTTCTTTCTAAATATTTTGATAATTTTAATTAGCCAGGGTATTTATGCACAAAATCTAAAAGAATCTTCCGATAAAAACAGCATTCCGGGATTTGATCTTTCACTTCTTGATAAATCAGTCTCTCCTACCGATAACTTTTTTCAATATGCTACCGGAGGCTGGCAAAAAGCAAATCCCATACCAGGCACAGAAAGCAGATGGGGTTCTTTTAATATTCTTCGGGAAGATGTTCAGGAAAAAATCAAAAGCATAGTGTTCTCTGCTGAAGATAACAAAGGTGAAACAGGCAGCAATTCCCAGTTAATTGCCGATTTTTATAAATCGGCTATGGATTCTCTGGAGATCGAAAAATTAGGTTTGACTCCATTACAATCAAAATTTGATAAGATTGAAGCCCTTAGCTCCTACAAAGATTTTCCACAATTTTTCGCATCAAACAAGATAGAAGGTACGGGAACTCCTTTCAGTTTCTATATCTCCACAGACAAAAAGAACAGTAATGAATACATTCCTTACCTAAGACAAGGAGGATTAACATTACCTGACAGGGATTATTACATCAAAGACAATGAACGATTTCAAAAAATCAGAGCCGCTTATAAAAATTATTTGCAAGAAATGTTTGTCTTAACCGGTGATGATGAAAAAACAGCTTTGAAAAATGCTAATACAGTATTCAGCATTGAAAAGGAAATGGCAGAGAATTCAATGTCTAGAATTGACAGAAGGAATCCCGAATTAACCTACAATAAATTCACCAAAGAGGAATTACAAAAAATAACACCAAATTTTGATTTTAATATTTATTTCTCCGGTGTTGATCTGGACATTGATAAATTAATCGTTTCTCAGGTAGATTTTTTAGAAGCTTTAGACACACAATTTAAAAATGTATCAATTTCCGATTGGAAAATTTATTTTAAATGGCATTTAGTCAATGGAACTGCCTCTTGGCTACCAAATAAATTCGTTGAGCAAAAATTTGATTTCTTCGAAAAGACCATGAACGGTGTAAAACAAATGAAATCCAGAGAAAAAAGAGCTGTAAGACTGATAAATAACAGTTTAGGAGAGCCTTTAGGTAAATTATTTGTTGCAGAATATTTTCCCGAAAGCTCAAAAAAAGATGTGGAGAATTTAATCGAGTATCTAAGGGCTGCATATATTGAAAGAGTTAAACAACTCGATTGGATGAGTGATGAAACAAAAACAAAAGCCATTGATAAATTAAAAGCTTTTACTTATAAAATTGGATATCCTGAAAAGTGGAAAGATTATTCTTCAATAGAGATCAAACCAAATACTGTTATTGAGAATATTTTTGCTGTACGACAATGGCAAGTAAAAGATAATTTATCAAAACTAGGTAAACCCGTCGATAAAAAAGAATGGGGAATGACGCCCCAAACAGTTAATGCTTACTACAACCCTGTAAATAACGAAGTTGTATTTCCTGCCGGGATATTACAACCTCCTTTTTATAGCCCGGATGCTGATGTTGCCATTAATTACGGAGCTATCGGAGGTGTTATAGGTCATGAATTTTCACATGGTTTTGACGATAGCGGATCAAAATATGATAAAGATGGAAACTTAAATAATTGGTGGACGAAAGAAGACAGAGAGAAGTTTGAAGTACGCACCAACATAGTTGTTGATCAATATGATAAATACGAACCATATCCGGGAGTTTTTGTCCAGGGAAAATTAACTTTAGGTGAGAATATTGCAGATTTAGGTGGTTTAACACTTGGATATTATGCCCTGCAAAAATATTATAAAGATAATGGTGGAAGAGAAAATTTAGCCGGATTTACTCCTGAACAAAGATTATTCTTAGGTTGGGCACAGGTTTGGGCTTCAAATGCAACACCTGAATATGTAAAGAAACAAGTTACCACTGATCCCCATTCCCCATCCGAATACAGGGTTAACGGGCCTATGAGCAATATGGATGAATTCCGTAAAGCCTGGGATGCAAAAAATGACAATAAAATGGTAAGAAGTGGTGACCTGCAAGCTAAGATCTGGTAGTATTGTAATTATAAATGATGTAATGATACAATGATGTAATGATGTAATGATGTAATGATGTAATGATGTAATGAAAAGTAAAAAATATTGAATTGTGAAAAAGGCTGCTTGTTACTCGACAGCCTTTTTTTGTATCTTCGCTTTATGATAAAAGTAGTTTTACTTGGGGCAGGGAATGTAGCTTTTCATTTGGCAAAAGCTTTTACTGATGCAAAAGATATTGATCTTGTGCAACGCTATAGTCGCAGTTATAAAAATGATGACTTATTTGAT
>JBDLIB010000162.1:0-6316 GCA_039715085.1 Bacteroidota bacterium
TTTAATTTTTAAAATATTCTTCTAGCTCATTAGTATCTATCATCTCTCCAATCTGACCATAACCTCTTTCAATTGCTTTCTTTTCTATTGCATCAATAAGTTCTTTTTTTTCTTCTATATTAGAATTGAGAGTTCTTTTAAAAATATCCTTGATTAATAAAAGCCATGATAATTGTTCTGAAGGTAGTTGTGATATTTTATGATTTAAAGTCATGTTTTTTAAATTAAAAATCCCGAATGGCACTCAATACCATTCGGGATTTGTTTTAACAAATTATTCAAAGTTTATTAAAAGAATTTTTTGAGGGTGAGCAAATCTAATATGTTTTTTTGTAAAAACCTGTGACTTAGATCACAGGAATTTGCATTTTTAAAGTTGTATACTAAGCGTTTCTAATTCTAAATAGAATATTACAATACCACCACAAAGTAGCATATAACTCATCTCTCCATCACATTAAGTGTAACAATTCCGACCTTTACTCGTCGAATCACAAAAAAAAATAATGAATCGAAAATTATTATTGCTACTTCTTCTTTTAAGCACTTCTATTTTATACAGCCAAAATATAAATGTATATTCAGGTGTAATAACTAATAAGGAGACTAACGAACCATTACCTTTTGCCTCCATTTCTTTGAAGAATTTCCCCATAGGAACAATCAGTAATGAAAAAGGTGAATTCAATTTCTATATTCCCGGGACCTATAAAAATGACACAATATCTGTAAGTTATATCGGCTTCAATTCATATGAAGTTGCTATCTCTCAAGCTTTAAGGAAGTTTAAAATTAAATTAAATCCAAGTAATGAAGTACTGAATGAAGTAGTTCTAAGCAGCTTATCTCCATTGGATTATATTAAAAAAGCATTGAAAAATATTGAAAACAATTATCCTCAAGACTCTTATCAAACTGTTGCATATTATCGTGAGAAATTTGTGGAGAATGGAGCTATAATAAACAAAAACGAAGGAGTTTTTAAAACCTATTACCCTGATCAAACAGATACAATTAAGAACCAACATCAATTAGTTCTATATAGGCCTGAGGAAAATCCGCAGCAATTTCAATTTATGAGAGAATGGTTTGAGGATAAACAGGAAAAGAGAAGAAAAAAGGCTATAAAGAAAGGGAAAGAATTTGAAGAAGAAGAGTTTAATAATGATATTGATATTAATCTCGGTGGGCCGGAATCGGTAATAGACCTTGATATTAGTAATGACAAAGAAAAAGGTAATTATTTAAACCCCAAATATCTTAATAAATACGAATACACTTTTGGGGAGGAGACTTCCTTAAACGGCGAAACTTTGATAACAATAAATTTTAAAGCCAAAAGAAAAATTGAGTACCAAAAAGATTGGGGTAAAATTTTGATCCATAAAGAGTCATTTGCTATAGTTTTAATTGAGCAATCAGGTAAATTCAGTATGCCGTTTATAGTGAGGCCAATTCTTTTTGCTGTTGGATTAAAAATTGGAAATCCAACTTTTAGTAAAGTTATTCAATATCAAAAATTTAACGATAAATGGTATCCAAAGTTATTCAGATGGGATGCAAATATAAAACTAACGAAACGCCGAAGTTTTGAGGCCAATGAACATTCTGATATTAATATCGGACAGGTATTCTCCATCAATCAATTAGATTCAATTTCCAATCCAATACCTGAAGAAAAACAATTCAACACTGATGAAGATATGGAAAATCAGGTATACAATGATCTTCAGCTACAATGGGAAAGAATAAATGTAGTTCAGGATGCGATTCCTCCAACTGAATTGTAGTATAAAATACTTTTAACCTGAGTTCGATTCAAGATTTATATCGAACTCAGGTTTTTATATTAAATCACTTAAGGAGTTATTAAAATTCTTTACATTTATTCCGTCTAAATCCGGAAATAAATGGCACTAAAAACAAACTATACTCCCGCAGCTTTATTTATAATCATTGTTGTAGCAATTTATATAAGCTTTTCAACACTGATGCCGGGAAAGATAACAAACCTTAATACACCAAAAACAGAGTTCTCTACCGAAAGGGCCCTAATTCATTTAAAAGAAATAACCAAAAAACCACACTATGTTGGAACAGAAGATCATAATGAAGTTAGAAATTACATTATTACTGAATTAGAAAAACTCGGCTTGACCGTTAATGTCCAAACCCAGATTGCGTTTAACCGAAAATGGCGTGCCGGAACCAATACCAAAAACATTCTGGCAAGGATAAAAGGTACTGAAAGTGGCAAAGCATTGATGTTACTTACCCATTATGATTCGGCAGTACATTCTTCCTATGGAGCAAGTGATGCAGGCAGCGGAGTTGTAACCATTTTAGAAGGGATTCGGGCATATTTAGCAAGCAATCCAAAACCTAAGAATGATATCATCATATTAATTTCAGATGCAGAAGAAATTGGTTTACTTGGTGCTAATGCATTTGTAAATCATCATCCTTGGGCTAAAGATGTAGGATTGGTATTGAATTTTGAAGCTCGTGGTAGCGGAGGCCCTAGTTATATGCTAATGGAAACCAACGGCGGAAACAAAAATCTGGTAAAAGCATTTAATAATGCAAATACTAAATTCCCGGTAGGAAATTCTCTGTTGTACAGTATTTATAAAATGTTACCAAATGATACAGACCTGACTGTTTTTAGAGAAGACGGAAACATCAATGGATATAATTTTGCTTTTCTAGACGATCATTATGATTACCATACAGCACAGGATACTTACGAAAGGTTGGATAGGAACACCCTGCAACATCAGGCAGAATATTTAATGCCTCTACTACACTATTTTGCTGATACAAATCTTGAAAATCTCAATGCAGAAGAAGATTATGTGTTTTTTAATTTTCCGGGTTTTGATTTAGTGAATTATCCCTTTTCCTGGGTTATGCCAATGCTTATTTTGACTACTATCCTGTTTTTTATTCTAATATTTTTTGGTTTTAAGCGAAATATACTATCCTTAAAAGGAATACTTACAGGCTTTGTACCATTTTTGATATCGATTGTTATCGCGGGAAGTTTTGTTTTTTATGGTTGGAAATTATTACTAAAAGTATACCCGCAATACAACGATATTTTACAAGGATTTACCTATAACGGGCATTTTTATATCACAGCCTTTATTGCCATAAGTATTGCTGTCAGCTTTTGGGGCTACAGTAAATATTTTGGAAAATATACTATTGAAGACCTATCTGTTGCTCCCATCTTTATCTGGTTAGCCATCAATTTAGGAATTGCATTGTATTTGCCTGGTGCAGGTTTTTTAATTATTCCGGTAATCGTGGCATTGGTTATTTTGGCTATCCAAATATTCTCAAATGAAAAAGCTCCTAAAAAAGTATTACTCTACTCTTTTTTAATTGTACCTATATTGATGATATTTTCCCCCATGATCCAAATGTTTCCAATTGGCTTAGGGTTAAAAATGAGTGTGATAAGTACAGTTTTTACCATATTGGTTTTCGGAATTATGTTACCGGTTCTGTCCGCATTTGAAAACACTAAAAAACTTGGTAATTTATTCTTTTTGATCTTTATACTATCTATAATTTCTGCAGCATTTTCATCCGGGTTTAACGAAGAAAGGAAACAGCCCAATAGTATAGTATATGTTTTCGATGCTGGTCAAAATCAATCTTATTGGGCGAGTTATAACACTAAAGTGGATGAATTTACCCAACAATTCTTAGGCAATGATCCAAATAAAGGAAGTTTTACAAAGGAAATTACAGCCAGCAAATACGGCACAACTTATAAATTATTTAAAAAAGCGGAAGTAATTGATCTTTTACAACCTGAAATCTTGATATCAAAAGATACTGTAAATGAAAATGAACGATCAATCCATCTAAAAATTATTCCTAAAAGGAAAGTAAACAGAATAGAATTGATCAGCAAAAACCCAATTCACTTTAAGGAATTTAGTATGAATGGAGAGTCTTTAAAACCAAAAGATGGAGAAAATTATGTTTTTGACACCGAAAAGAGAAAACATATTCTAAGCTATTATTTTACCGATAATAATGAATATTTAGATATTAAGTTTAAAATTCCTTTAGAAGAAATACCGGAGTTGGAAATTTTTGAAGTTTCTTTCGATCTTTATACGAATAAAAAGATTAATGCGATTAAAGATATTATTCCAAGAAACAAGATCATGATGCCAATGCCCTTTGTACTTAATGATGCTGTTATGATTAAAAAAAGTATAGATCTCAATTAAAAATTCAAAACATTAATCTTCAATATTGAAGGCCTATTTGATTATTGTATATTGAATTTTGGAATTTGTAAATATTCGGGAGGAGGTATTTGTTGCTTGAAGTTTTTAGAAGCTAAAACGAGATACTAATACCAAAAACTTACCTATAAAACTTTATGCAAAGTAAAAGAAAATGTAGATCCATCATTTATATTACTTTTTACAAAAACCTGTTGATCATGTGCTTCAATAATATGCTTAACGATCGCAAGCCCTAAACCTGACCCTCCGTGCTCACGGGATCTGCTTTTATCCACCCTGAAAAATCGTTCAAACAAACGCGAAATTTCTCCATCGGGTATTCCAATACCGTTATCTGCAATATTTACTACAAACTGAGAATATGAAAAAGATAGTACGCTAACAATAGTTTCACCATTGTTCTTACCGTAATTAATAGAATTTGAAATTAGATTGATCAAAACCTGCTCAATTCTTTCTTTGTCTGCTTCCACAAGGATTGGAAAATCATAAACCTTATCAAATTTTAAAGAAATATTTTTCTTGGCTGCTTTGAGTTCAAGCAGATCAAACACATCAGCGATCAATTTAACGATGTTAAAAGACTCAAAATTCAGTCCCATTCCTGATTCTAACTTCGAGATCATGTCTAAATCTTTTACAATAAAATTCAGGCGTTCAATACTTTTATTTGCTCTTTCCAGATACTTTTTTTCAATGTTTTTATCATCAATAGAGCTCTCCAAAAGTGTTAAAAGATAACCTTGTGCAGTAAAAAGAGGTGTTTTCAATTCATGGGAAACATCCCCTAAAAATTCTCTCCTGAAATCTTCTCTTGTAGTTAACTTTTCAATCTCTTCATGTTTCAAATCGGCAAATTCTTTGATACGCTGAAAGAAAAGTTCAAAATCAGTTTCCAGGTTCTTTTTACTAAAACTTGCATCATTTACCAGCAATGATGATTTATAGACCTTTTTTATCTGACTGTAGATAAAGCTCTTAACACTTTGCTTTATAATAAAAAAGATGACTATAAAAAATATCAATATAAAAATTAGTAACCATTTATAATCAAAAGAATAATCTAACAAAAAGGAATAGGAAATCAATATTATCGCTAAGGCAATAACAATTAACAAGGAAATTCTTAAAGAGAGTTTATGTAATTGTATAAATTTCAATAAAGCTAAATTACAAATTTATATCCAACTCCCTTAATAGTTTGTATATATTCGTCACCAACTTTTTCACGCAGTTTTCTAATATGCACATCAATGGTTCTGCCGCCTACCACAACGTCTTGCCCCCAAACGTTTCGCAAGATAACTTCACGATTAAATACTTTATTTGGGGAATTTGCTAATAGGGATAATAATTCAAATTCTTTTCTGGGTAGAGTGATCCTTTCACCATCTTTTTCTACATAGTACTCTTCCTTGTTTATCTCTAATCCTTCAAATGAAATAATATTATCTTTTTTAACATCATCACTTTTTACCCTCCTCAATAAAGCTTTCACCTTACTTATCAACACCTTAGGTTTAACCGGCTTTGTAATATAATCATCGGCTCCTGCATCAAAACCTGCTACCTGCGAATAATCTTCTCCCCTTGCAGTAAAGAACGCTATTAGAATATCTTTTAAACCTTTAGTATTTCTAATTTTTTCACAGGCTTCTATACCATCCATCTCAGGCATCATAATATCAAGTAAAATTAGATGAGGTTGAATAGCTTTAGCACTAATAACACCTTCTTTACCATTTGTAGCCTTAAAAACCTGATATCCTTCTTTTTGCAGATGAAACCCTACAATTTCCAGTATGTCGGGTTCGTCATCTACAAGTAATATTTTTATTTGCTCTTCTTTCATAAATTTTATTAAATGTAATTCAAAATTAAAATAAAAATCCTATTAATAACCTACTTAACAATTATTTAATATAGTAATACTGTCTTTGCCATTATTTACTCAACATTCATTTTATCTGTAATTTACATGTTTACTTTTTTATTTTAAAAACATTAATAATAAGAATCAAGGGTTGAAAGTAAATAGTTGGAAA
>JBDLIB010000163.1:0-6244 GCA_039715085.1 Bacteroidota bacterium
GACAATTTAAGTCGCCATAGCCCATATCATCTGCATAGATAATTACAATATTTGGCTGATCCTGTTCTCCTTTCGGGGAATTTATGAATGCTAACACTGTAAGTAGTAATATTATTGAAATCACCAGTGTTATTAATGAATTTTTTTTAGACATTATTTTTACGTTTTTATAATTTTTGATTCTCTAAGGTTTATTTGGCAATAAATGCTAACGGTAAATTGTATGAGTAGTGGCAGACTGCGTAAAACTTTCCTGTCAAATTGCTTTTAAGTTTGAGCGGGTAACAAACCTTGATATTTCGCACTTTCCCTGCCATTACTTATACAAAATGTTAGAGTGCGTATTAATTTTAATAATAACTTTATTTGAGTATGTTTTATTTAAAACAATGTTTCGCTGATAATTACCCCAACTAAGATCAATATAGTCAATCTGATTATTCACATAAAGGTGAAGTTTTTCTTCTACTTTATTAAGTCTTCCGCTAAGATCTCCGCTGCCATATATTGAAATCATTTCTTGCTCATTTCTTAGTAGAGAGTATTTCCTGATGTTTTCCTTTGTGGATTTTGCAATATTTGTAAGTTGATTAATTACCTCATCTTTTGTCCCACTATAATAAAAACTCTTGGTATCCTGATTCCAGTCCTTTTGGGGATCAGTTCTATATTGTTTCTGTATGTTGCTGTATAAGAGTTCAGCTCCCATTGTACTTGATAAATGGTCGTCAGGATAATAACTCCAATATGAATCTCGCTCCCATGAGAGTGCATCATAGGCATCTTCCAATTCAAATTTAATTCCAACTTCTCTTATAATTTCTTGAGGGATGTTTTCGACTTGATATTGAATTAGTATTTCCCCATTTGAGCTAACAATCAATTTGTATTCAACTGGAATGGCATTGTCATATTCACCTGCAATAACAAGAGAAACACTTTTACCATCATTTTTGTAATCAAACTTATTTAACTTCCAATTCTTACCATAATCATTGATTTTATGATATGAGTATATTATTGAGTTACCTTTTGTTCTAAGGTTCAGGTGTGGCCCTGAAATGGCATAATCTTTAGATTCTTGCTGGATGTTGCTTATCCATCCTGTATTTTTATCGAAACTAATTCGTGTCTGGTTTTCACAAATCAAAACAAGTAAATTTTCATTTTCTTCAATGAGGATGTTTTCTATTGCATCAGAATAATATTTGATGTCCTCAGTAGCTTTGAACTTTAATTTGTACTTGTCAATGAGCTTGTTTTTTGTATCAATAAATTCAATGAATACATGCTTGTCATGCTTCCATTCCCTGGCCGGAATATGCAATAAACCCTTAGTATGAGGATCAATATCTGGAGCTATTAACTTTTCAACTCTTCCACTATCTATAAGATGAATAGTCAGCTCATTGATGTTAGTATGATCGAACCTATTATAAAGAGGAAGTTTTGTAACCTCTCCTTCAACCGGATACTCGATTTCCGTTTTCAGAAGTTTGACTGGAGAATACGCTTTTTTTGTATTCCAAAATTCAGGCTTTTTCCGGCGCCAAGTATCTATGATTCCCCATTCTCCATAGCCAACCGTATTGCCTGAATAGGCTGCGGGTATTACATTCTTGTCAATCTTTCCCCACCAATCATTAAAGCCTGGTAAGGAGTCAGGCAACATAAAGGTTTCATCTATCATACCCCAAATGGCACCACCAAGCCCTCCATCGGAATCAAATGTTTTATGCCACATGCTGTCTAAACTTTGACCCCAAAAGCTTCTGATATTTGGGTCTTCCATCACTGTAAAATTATTGTAACATGCCACATGTGCCCATTCATCAAATATTACAGGCATATCCGAATACCCAAAATCATTAGTTACTTTACCATACTGATTCATATTACCGTTTATTCCCGGATAGTGCATGCTGAGAATGTCATATGCTTCAATACTATCTGGAACCTTTCCCGGGTAACTAAAAATAACGGGGCGTGTATTATCGTGTTTTTTTACCCAATCATAGGATTTCTTAAAATTGGTTCCAAAGGAGTTTTCATTACCTATTGACCATAAAATAACAGAGGGATGATTTTTGTGGTTAGTCACCATTTCTTCTAATTGAGTCATATAACGGCTGGTAAAGTCAGGATTACTTTCTGATGCTCCGGGATAGTATTCTTCTGTGCGGTGAGAACCAACAAAACAAACAGCAGTTTCGTCTTCAACATAAATACCATACTCATCGCATAATCGCAAAAAGTTTTCTGTTGGTGGGTAGTGTGATGTTCTAATAAAGTTCATATTGGCTTCTTTTGCCAGAAGAACATCCTGTAATTCGTACTCGGGGGTGGAAACTCTTCCAAGTAAAGGATGAATATTATGACGACATGCACCTCTAAGCTTAATTTTTTTTCCATTAACTCGTAACTTATTGCCATCAATTGTTATTTCTCTAAATCCGACTTTATAGGTATTCCTCCACTTTAATTGTCCATTCTCAGAGAAGGAAACTTCTAATGAATATAGGTTCGGATGTTCTGCATCCCACTTTAGAGGATGTTCTATAAGGTTAGATATTTGGAAGACTGAATCATTGTTAAAACTGACAGAGTTGTTATCAAGATGAATCTTTGTATTGCTGGAATCGAATAATTCAATGCTAAGCTCTGCATTCTGATTCATTTTTTTTGTTTGACCCGAAACTACAAATGAAGCATGTTCAAAATTTTCATCAAAATCAGTAATTATGGTAATGTCATCTGGATAATTATTTGGCAAAGCCACTAGATTAACATCACCTAGAATTCCCCCAATTTGATGTTTAGCATATCCACTGGCATAGGAAATATCATCAGCTTTATCAGTAACTTCTAGGGTAAGCATTGCTGTTTCTCCTGGTTCAACGAATGGAGTTATATCACATACCCATTCTGTAAATCCACCCGAATGGTCACGGATATATTTCCCGTTTACCCATACCCGAGCATAACTATAAACGCCATCGAACTGAATCTCAATTCGTTTTCCATAATAGTCCTCTGGGATATAAATATTTTTCTTGTATGCAAATGGAATATCATGTTTTACGGAGACCCCTTGCATAGCGCATTCTCCAGGTACCTGAACTTCTTTCCATTCTTCATTAAGTGTATTTAAAGTCCAAAACTCTTCTGGTGGATTCGTATTTATTTTCCAAATACCATTCAGATTAATTTCTGGATTAGAAACACCATCTACATAATGAGAATTGGGCTCTTGATGTTTACAGCTTGCAAGAAATAATATTGATATTACTATAATTAATGTATTTCTCATAGTTTTCTTAATATATGCACTCTAACGGTTAATGTAAAATGCGTTTTAATGCATTTTTACATAGTGTTGTAGCACGTTCTATTCTGTATTACCATTTTTCCATATTTTTTCAATTTCTTGAAGGTGTTTTAAGTCTTTAATTGGGTTGCCAGAAAGCAATAACATATTTGGTTTGGAACCTTCAGTTATTAAACCTACAGGAATATCAAATGCCTTGGCAGTATTACCTGTGGTAGTTTTTAATATTTCGAGGTTAGATAAACCAGCTCGCTTATACATTTCCAATTCAAGTAAAAAGTCACTGCCAAAGTTTAATTGTCCAGACTGCGCATCAGTTCCTGCTATTATAGTAATACCACTATCATGAATTTTTTTGATGTAATTAGCACACTGCTCTTGGGTAAAAATATGTTCACCAATCCACTCTTTCATAAAAGGAGGCATACCCTCTTTTGACTTAAGCCATAAAGCAGCATTTGGTATTATAAAAACATTGCTTTCTGCTAATTCCTTAAAAGACTCATCTGAAATAGGATGTTCCATTGTTCTTTCCATCATATGTACAAAACCATCAGGCTTAAATTTAGCAATGGCTAGCATGTCTTCCATTGTAATAGCATGAATCACAGTCTTATATCCTTTGCTTTTAGAATATCGGATTATTTCACCTATTTGTTCATATTCGAGTGTTGGCTGTAACGGATAGCTCAACCAAGGGTGACCATCACGTACTATTTTTATATAGTCAACTCCATTTGCAATACGATTATCAACCCATTGTTCAATTGAAATTGAGTCGTTTATAGTTTCCATATCTGGACTAAACTGATTAGGATGTCCATCAGGAACGGTTGCGGCATGACCAGAACCATATAAAAAAGGAAAACCAACAGAATCCTGTGACATTTTTTTCCATTGTGCTTCTCGGTTCTCAAGACCTGTATGCATATTCAAGTTTGCCAAAATTCCGTATTTATATCCTTCTTGGAGTTGTTCCAAGTTAGAAGCATGAACATGGCCATTTATCATTCCTGGGATAATGTATTTACTTGTGCCATCAATTAATGAATCACCAGATAATATTTCTTTGGTTATTGAAATGATTGAGTCATTTCTGATGCCTATATTAACAATTCCTCTATCAGTCTCTCCATCAAAAACCCCAACATTGTTAATCACAATATCATATTTGACAGGTATAGAGCAACCAGTCAAAAAGAGAATTAGGATGGAAAATATAGATGTGATAATTATTCTCATAACATTAATTTTAATGTGCTACAACGGTTTGTATAAGAATAGTAGCCGACTGCGGAACTCGAATTTCTCAAGATACAACTAAATTTTAAACGGGCTACAATGTTCATTTTCACTACTGTTTCGGCTATTATTTATAGCATCCATGAAAAAGCAGTAAGTCGAGTATCTTTAACTAAACAAAAAATTAAAAGATATGAACACACAACTTACCACTCATGAACCAAAGTTATATATTGGAATTGACATACACAAGCGAAGCTGGAAAGTTCATTGTAGTACGGATTTATTTTCTGGTAAATCATTTAGCATGGCTCCAGAGCCTGAACAATTAAGAAATTATGTATTAAAACATTTTCCTGCCCACAAAGTTTCTACAGCTTACGAAGCTGGTTGTTGTGGCTATTATGCTCACCGTAATTTTGAAAATTATGGTTGGCATTCTTTAGTTGTTAACCCTGCCGATATTCATCGTAAAGGGAAAGAGCGTTTTACAAAGACCGATCGCATCGATGCACAATTGATTAGTCGTGAACTTAAAGATGGTCGTTTAGACAGCATTGTAATTCCAGAGAAACAAAGGGAAGAACTTCGCAGTCTGTTTAGACGTCGTAATGATCTGGTCAAGGATTTTCGTCGCATCAAATCTTACATAAAGATGCAACTGCTTTATTACGGAGTTAAAATTCCTGAGGAATTTGACAATGATCATTGGAGCCATAAATTTCGTCACTGGTTAGATGAATTGGAATTTAACTTCCCCACAGCCAAAGCTACTTTGGAAAGCCGAATGCGTTATTTTCGTTTTATTGATCAAGATTTACGTTTGTTATCAAATCAATTAAGGGCTTATTGTCGTAAACATTATAAAAAAGATTACTACTTACTTAAAAGTATTCCCGGTATTGGAGGAATTGTAGCTTGTGGTATCTTATGCGAGTTAGGTGATTTAAGACGATTCAATAATATCAAACATTTAGCCGGTTATGTTGGTTTGGCACCTGGTGTTCATCAAAGTGGAGCCAATTCTAAAACAATGGGAATAACTCCCAGAGCACATAGATTGATTCGCTCATATTTTGTTGAAGCTTCCTGGCAGGCAATTCGTACAGATCCTGTCATGCAAAGTTACTATCGTAAACATATAGGTAAGGATGTCAAAAAAATTATTATTAAAGTTGCCAGGAAACTACTTAGTAGAACTCTGGCAGTTATAAAAACTGAAACACCCTATGCAATAGGAGTAATTGAATAAAAAATAATTAACTAAGCTCATAAAAAGTAGTCAAACTCGTATCACAAAACAATGTAGGTGATCCGTACAAGTTGGAATCACATTTTTTTAGCAAGTGGCCGAGTTTATTATAACTTATAATCATACAGATGCTGGTGACGTTTCCAATAAAGAACCGATCACAAATAGGATGCTGAGCAAGTTATATAGTATTGAATTATTGACAACTAAGTAATTGATTGAAAAGAGTTGACAACAATCCAACACAACAAAATTATCATCAAAATGAAATAATAAAAAATTAAATATTAACTTTGAAGAACTAGGCTAGTGCTTTTCATAGGATACATTGTTATCTACTGCCTATATTAATTTTAGTTTGTCAGTTTAGTTTTATTCAATGTTAATTTTACAAAAATAAAAAAAAGAGTTGCTAAAATAAT
>JBDLIB010000164.1:0-6090 GCA_039715085.1 Bacteroidota bacterium
AAATGATAAGTTATCAAAAGATTTTAACAAACGTTAAAGAGTTTTTATTTTTCAATCAGTTTATATAGAGACTCATTAAATATATCTACACCGTTCAATACATCTTTCAAAGAATTGTTTACTTTGTAATCTAAAGAAAATGGTTCTTCTTTACTAAAACCGGAAGTTGCTGTTTCAAAAGTAGTTCTGGGAATATTAACTTCTATGCCAGTATTTGGTAAAGTCACCCGGATACTATGGTCATTACAATAAAATGAGCTTCCCGGATCTTCACCAATAAATACTGCATCGGTATGATATTGTATCAAGGAAATTAAATGACCTGTAGTAGACAAACATCCTCCATTTATAAATACATATACTTTCCCATGAAAATTAAGTTTATTTGGCTGCATGGTGTTGTAAAGTGGCTCAAAATCTTTAACATCCTTGTTTCGCTTAAAATAAATAAAATCCTTATCGGTTAAATAAGAAAAAAGTTGCGCTGCAAAAATTGGATGCCCGCCTTTGTTATCACGCAGATCGAGAACCAGGTTTTGTATATTCTTACTTTTGAGGAACTCGAAGGTTTGATCCATTTGCTGGATATATTCTTTAATATCAGGAAATGCAAATGATCTGATCTTCAGAAAAGCAATGCTGTTTTCTTCATCAAGTTTAAATTCAACCGGTGAATCTGAACCCGGTTTATCATCCAATACAAAGTCGTTAAAATTACAGGCAGATAAAGAAATTATTTTCTTCCCTGAATCTGGAGACAAAAACTCAACATTATAAGTTTTTGAGTTATCATAGAGATAGTAATAGGAATTAAAGTTCTGATTTAATTCATTGTATTTTGTTGTTGTATTATTCCCCTCTGATGGAATATATTTTTGTAAATCAGTAATTATATCATCTATTGGGTAATTATTGATACTCACAATTTCACTACCGGGTGATATCATCTGATCTGTATTACAATAGTTTGATAAATAATATGCTTTATCGTTTATAATCGATAATTTGATTGGTAAAAAATTTCCATATTCATCAACTCCCTGTAAATAATTTTGAGGCAATCTTATACCTGTATGGCTACAATTTACTTTCTCCACAACCGGAGCAATTAATGTAAAGTACTCTTCTAAAGTTAAATCTGAATTAATACTAATATTTGTTTTATTCCATATATCTTCAAAAGATTCCTTTGATGTATATGAATATAATTGAGGATGTAATTCCTTAAGCTTATCAATCAGAAAGTTAAGATCTTCTTTTAATTGTTCAACCGGATATTTTTTGTTCTTTAATTCGATGAATTTTTCTTCTGAAGCGATTCCCTGCTGCACAACCTTAGCTTCTTTATGAACAACTAGCGGATGTTCAGAGCCGTCAGGAAAGATAAAATTACCTGATAACTCAGTGACTTCTTCATTAAAAACTCCTTTAAAAAGTGTTTCCTTTGCTTTTATTAAGAATGTTAGGTTGTTTCCATTCAAGTCAATTTCTGAAATCTTATCATTTTGAATTTGATCACTACCGCTAAACATCAAAATTTTTCCTGTAAAACTCTTATCATCTGAAGAATTCAAGTTAATAATAACTCTAAAATCTTTCATAAAAACACCTTCCCAATCTCCCGAAAATTTGCTCTGTGATTTACTGATGTTGGAAAGTAGAAATAGAACTAAAATTGAAGTCCATTTAAATTTTGAAAAAGAAAAATTCATGATAAAGTTGTATTTAGTATTAGTATTTTCTCAAATTTAACTATCTTAGTATTAATATTTTATGATTAATATCAGATCAAGACAGAGCATACCAAAATTTCTGCTATTTGCCAGAAACATCTCTATTTTCAAAAATTTCCAATAATTTTATCAAATCAGTGTTTTTAGGAAAGTACTTTATAAGCCGGATGGTAAGACTCTTGCCTCTTTCACAATTCTTGTTTTCAAATTGACAATGATAACTGTAGGCCAATGCAAGCCTGTAATTTCCTTCAAATTCATTGGGGAATATTTCTACAGCTTGCCTATATCGGTAAATTGCATTGTCCCAATTTCCCTTTTCCATCCACCTATCACCTTCCTCAATAAAATAACCATACTCTTTTAGGTTATTTTCTTTTTCTATTTCTAAGTGCTGAATTCTTTCCTGTCTAAATCTATTAACTGCATAATAGCCAATACCTGCAAATACAACTACTATTACAAAAACAATCAGCCATGCCCTGATATCTTCAGCCCTGCGTTTTTTTATAACTTTTTTCCGAATAAGCAGTAATTCTTCTTTTGAAAGTTTTTTTGACTTGATTCTACCTTTTGAAGCTTTATAATATTCTTTTTTTGTACTCAAAAAGGAGCGGTCTCTTCTAAACATACTTTTTTTACGTAATAAACTCCTGTTATTACGAAAAGAGGTTATCATATGTTGAATACTTCCTTCTCCGCCCATTTTATTTATCTTTCAATGGATTTTCCGAATTCATATAGTCAAATACAAATTTTAATTTATCAATTAAATTAAAAGACTAAACACACTTATTTTTGTTACAGTTTATTTGTAATAAAACCTGATTACGAAATAAAAAAGGAACCACATTTTTGTGATTCCTTCTATGTCATTCCCGTTCCCATGAAAATGGGAAACTCGTGAATCTTATACTATTAAGAAAAGCTCCCTGAGATACCTGTTTTCATAAGATCAATATTCTGGACAAACACACCCCTGTCCTCCTAACGTCAGACTTCCCCTCTCGGAGAGGGGAGATTTTATCTTCTTTAGAATCACTTTGATTCAGTTACCTCATCTTTACTATCAAGTTTTCTGTTTTTTACATAGTGATCCAACCATTGGTCCTGTTCCCATAATAAATGTAAGATACTTTCTTTAGCCCTGTACCCATGACTTTCTTTAGGTAATATTACCAATCTCGCTGTAGCTCCTAATCCTTTTAATGCATTAAAATATCGTTCACTTTGCATAGGGTAAGTACCTGAGTTATTATCAGCTTCACCATGTATCAAAAGCAAAGGTGTTTTCATCTTATCGGCATGCATAAAAGGTGACATGGTATAGTAAATTTCCGGGGCATCCCAATAAGACCTTTCTTCGCTTTGAAAGCCAAATGGAGTTAGGGTCCTGTTGTATGCACCACTTCTTGCAATTCCGGCAGCAAAAAGATTGGAATGAGAAAGCAGGTTAGCCACCATAAAAGCACCATAACTATGTCCGCCAACGGCCACCCTGTCCCTGTCAATATACCCAAGTTTATCTACAGCATCAATTGCTGCTTTTGCATTGGCTACCAATTGTTTACGGAAAGAATCATTTGGTTCGGTTTCACCCTCACCTATTATAGGAAATGATGCATCATCCAAAACCACATATCCCCTGGTGACCCAGTAAACCATTGATCCGTAATAAGGATATGTAAACTCATTAGGGTTTTGTGTATTTTGAGACGCACTTGATTTATCTTTAAATTCAGTAGGATAAGCCCACATAATCATTGGCATCCTTTCTTTCTTATCCATATCATATCCTTTTGGCAAATAAAGAGTACCCGAAAGTTCCAGCCCGTCATCACGTTTATATGTTATTACTTCCTTATGTACATCCTCTATACTTTTAAACGGATTTTCAAAATAGGTCAATTGATTCAATTTATCACCTTTTAACTCTCTGAAGTAGTAATTAGGAAATTCATTTGGAGATTCAATTCGAACTAACAACTGGTTCTTTTCAGGGTCAAATTCACGAATATTCTCTTTTTTATCAGTATATGCAGATTGATAAAGCCGATCTTTCTTATTGGTTTTCAAATTAGCCTTATCTACAAAAGGAAATTGCCCTTCCTTTGAAAAACCATCCCCAATCAAAAAAGCATCATCTCCTTCTAAAAACAATATTTTACTACCCATCTTATTTCTTTTTGTAACAAAATTTCCCGGGTTACTATATCGATCCTGATAATTACGATCATCAATTATATTTGTCTTTTGTGAAGCATTTGACGGATTGAACACATAAGTTTTTGTATTACGGGTATTAAACCAATAATCATTTGCAATTGCCGTATTATCATTACCCCAAATAATTCCCGAATAACGGTTAATTGTTTTTAGCATGCTTTTTGGACTTCCGTTAAACGGAGCTTCCAGTTGAAAAACTTCATCTCTATATTCTACTTTTACCTCAGGGTCTCCATCGTCAAGTGCTACTGCATAAACCAAAGTTGCAGGTTTATCATTTCGCCATGCAAAATTCCTTCTTCCTTTTCGAACTGCCATAAATCCTTTAGGAAGATCTTCAATCAGAGGCACCTCTACTACTGTTTCTACTTTTTTAGCATCCTTTGTGTAAATTGTGGTTTTTGAAGGAAAACGTCTAAAAGGCACCAAATATGAATATGGTTTTTCCACAGTAGAAACCATTACATAATTCCCATCAGGTGAGAAATTAACCCTTCTGTAAGCAGCACTACCCAGCCACTTCTCTTTACTGCCATCAAGAGATACTTTATAAATTTCTGAAAGTGATAATTGTTCAAAGTTATATTCATCGTTCTTGTTCTTCAAGAGATCCTGATAGGTTCTGTTTTGTGCTTTTTTACCATCATTAACGGTAACTGTCGGACCTGAAGGTGTAACTGCTTTTGTATTGATCAATTCTTTTCTATCTTCAGATATCATCTTAACTAACAATGACTTGCCATCTTCAAACCAATTGACCACATAACCCAGATTAGCGTTAACTTTAGCCTCGGTCAGTTTATTCATTGTCGCTGATTTAAGGTCTAACACCCAAACTTCCACTCCGCTGTTGGTCGTATTGGTCAAAGCCATTTTTTTCTGATCAGGTGACCAGGAAAAATTGGTAAATCGGGGGTTTTCAGGGACACCTTTTACCTGAACAACTTCTGCATTTTTCTTCTTCATATTTTTGATCTCGATCTTGTTATAATAAGTAACCCTACTACCGATATTGGTTTTGGGGTCAATACGTAAACCCCCAAGACGAAGTTCCTCCTTGGAGAGTTCATCAATGGTTTTATACGTATCCCTTGAGATCAATACCATATATTCTTTGTCATCATCTAACAAAACCGATGGCGCTCGTTGGATGTCCACAAGATCTAGGATCTCTTTTGCAGGTTTTTGATACGTAACATTTTCCTGGGCATTTACCTTTGAAATAAACAGGAACAATACTAAATAGAAGATTTGCTTCATAATTAATTTTATTTGTAAGAATTAAACAACTATATATTAACGTTTAAATATTGTTTAAATATACTTATATTTTTGCAACAAAAAAGCATGTATAAAATTAAGGAAAAGGTGGTGATTTTCTTTTTAGCGAATAAGTCGGTTGGCTTTTAAGACTGTGATTCCTTTAATGTCATTCCCGTTCCCATGAAAATGGGAAACTCGGGAATCTCAGGCTGCCTAATTACCATAGGACAATGTTTTATATATCAAGGAGAAAGATCAATCCCTAAAGGTTTCTTTACATTTTATGGAATTTCCATAATGCGCTAACTCTAAAAACTTCTCCTTAGACAGTAGGCCCATTTTATATAACTCATATTTCTCAAAAACTGACATTAATAATTCCGTATTCACAACTGGGTTGAATTTATTAAAACTCAAATCAGTTGATTTGGAATCTTTAGAATTAACATTGTATGCTAGAACAGGTGAACTACAAGAGAAATCAAAAGCATCTAAATTTATTATCTTTATGGTGGATGATGCAGTTTTAAAATGTATCGATAAATTTTTGATATCATAGACTATACTCCATTGCGTATCATCCTGTTCTACTGCACTTAACATATTAAAAGCAACAGATTTCAAATCTTCATAATCCATAAGATTATTTTCTTGCATCATTGAAGCTACTCTAACAAATCTCTCACCTGATGTATTATCATTACTAAGAGACAAATCACCTCCAAAGCCCCTGAATTTTTTTAAATATTTTAGAGAATTTTTATACGTATTATTGCTAAGAATTGGATATAAAATATCATCACCAGAGTAAATATGGGATTTTCCTTCATAGAACTCAATAATTGCACTATTCCCATGGCTATCACAA
>JBDLIB010000165.1:0-6020 GCA_039715085.1 Bacteroidota bacterium
ACTAAACACTCAAAACTTAACAATACTCCGTCTTTTCCAGTTCCTTAAAGTTTTTATTCAATTTTTTTAAGAAGAAGCCATAAATAATTCGGTAAATACCCCAAAATAGAAATATGGTTAAAGTCAAAAGTAACAAAGCAATAACCCAGACTATTGTTAGGTTTGTGTTTTCAGGAAGTGTTTCCAGAAATGATTCAGAATTAAAAACTTTATAGTAAATATGAATACCAATAATAGTAAACATTAAGATGTTATAATAAATGTAATATTTAACTGTTTTTCGTGTTTTGATAATATCATGCATAAGTTCTTTTACGTTACTAAATGCGGAGATATTTTTATAATTCTTGTAAAAAATATAGATAAAATACAGAATAATGATAAAATGAATTGAAAAATAGAACTTCATTGCATTGGTCATAGAATATTTGCTGTAAAAATCAACAGTTGCGTCATAATCCGTAAATAATGTAAATAAATTTGGTAAAATAAATTCCAAAATACTGATGATCAGAATCCATTTTACAACAGATGATGATTTTTTTTGCATCATGTTATAAATATCATCTTTAGAGAAGGTTATTTTACAATCTTCTTTTTGCCAAACATTTTTTAATTGCTCTAATTCACCCATATTTAAGGATTTAAAATGTTCTTTAATTTTGTTTTTGTTCTATTCATTTTTACTCTCGCATTTACTTCGCTAATACCAAGCGTATTAGATATCTCTTTATAACTTTTATCTTCAAGGTATAATAGAGCTAAAGCTTTTTCTATATCATTCAAACTGTGAATAGCTTTGTACAACAAATTCATTTGCTGATCCTTTTTATCGTCATAGCTTTCGTATTCCAATTCTTTTAAATTATCATAAATAGGAGAGGTGTTTACTTGTCTTTTCTTTTTCCTGTACAAGGAGATAGCTGTGTTTAATGAAACACGATACATCCAGGTACTGAATTTTGAGTCACCTCTGAATTTGGGATACGCTTTCCAAAGCTGGATTGTAATTTCCTGAAATAAATCTTTATGTGCAGCTTCATTATTTGTATATGTTCTACAAACTTTATGAATAATGTTCTGATTCTCTTCTAACTCTGCGACAAATTTATGTTCTAGATCTTTTGTCAAACCTTTTAGCTGATTTTTTTATTTGTAGTAAAAATAATTGAATTGTTACAAAAAAGTTAAATTAAGGAAAAAAAATCCTTTTAATTACCATCTGTTAAAATAATTCTTTCCTTTTATATTAATTTTATACCAAAGCTGTAACAAAATGTATTGACCGGCGTCTGATTGAAGTGAAGAAAAGAAAATCTTTACGAGAAATATATAATTAACAAATTAATAATCTGATGATTAATATTAAAAATTTGCATAAATCTTATCCTATGGGTAATGACTCACTTCATGTTCTAAAGGGAATGGATCTGGAAATTAAGGAAGGTGAGTTTGTATCCATTATGGGTTCTTCGGGTTCAGGAAAATCTACTTTATTGAATATCATCGGTTTATTGGATACCCATGATGAAGGTGAATATTTCTTAGATGGTAAGTTGATCGAGAATATGGATGAAAAGAAAGCTGCTATTTTAAGAAATAAATTTTTAGGTTTTGTATTTCAATCGTTTAATTTGATCACTTATAAAAATGCTCTCGAAAATGTGGCGCTACCATTATATTACAAAGGTATTGGAAGAAAGGAGCGTCAAAAAATAGCAATGGAATACCTGGAGAAAGTCGGATTAAAAGAATGGGCAGAGCATTTGCCAAGTGAACTTTCCGGTGGACAAAAACAACGTGTGGCCATTGCAAGGGCATTGGTAACGAATCCAAAGGTGGTTTTGGCAGATGAGCCTACGGGAGCTTTAGATTCCACAACCTCTCATTCGGTAATGGAATTATTAAAAGAAATAAATAGAGAAGGTATGACGGTTCTGGTAATTACCCATGAAGAAGATATTGCAGCAGGAACCGATAGAATTGTGCGTTTATTGGATGGTGTTATCACCAGTGATGAAAAACCAAAAAAAGTAAAGACTTAAATTATGTTTGATCTGGATCGTTGGCGGGAAATTTTCCAAACTTTAAGTAAGAATAAATTAAGAACTATTCTTTCCGGGTTTACGATTGCATTTGCCATCTTATTGTTTACTCTTTTGTTTGGAATTGGCAATGGGTTAAAACATTTTTTTGAGAGAGAGTTTGCAGGGGATGCAAATAATTCGGTATATATATACCGTGGCAGAACCACCAAACCCTACAAAGGTTTACAAAGCGGCAGGTTGATCCAGTTTAGAAATGATGATACCAGATTTATCAACGAAAAATTTGAGAAAGAGATCGAATTCTTTAGTCCAAATGTAGAACGTAATAATGTACAAGCTGTTTATAAAGGTGAACAGAGTAGTTATACTGTTCGTGGTGTTTATCCTGATTATCAGCCTTTAGAGTCTGCAGAAATTGTAAAAGGAAGATTTTTAAGTGTTTTAGACCTTAAAAAAAGAGCTAAGGTTCTTGCTATTGGCAGACTGGTAGAAAAAGATCTGTTTGGAGATCTAAGTGCCTTGGGTAAGAATATTAATTTAGACGGAATTTCTTATAAGGTTATTGGTGTTTTCAGCGATCCGGGAGGTGATGGTGATGAACGTTATATCTATACTCCGTTTACTACTGCTCAGGGTATGTATAGGGATAATGATGAGTTAGATCGGTTTGGATTAACCTATAGCCCTAAATTGAATGTAGATGAAGCGTTGGCATTCTCCAGACTTCTAACAAAACTACTTAAAGAAAAACACGATGTAGATCCAAGGGATCAGGCAGCAATAAGGGTCCAGAATTATGCCGAGGGGGCAAAAGGAGTTCAAACTTTTATGATGGCACTAAATGTGATCATACTCTTTATTGGAATAGGTACTTTAATAGCCGGTGTAATAGGTATAAGCAATATCATGGTATATATCGTAAAGGAAAGAACCAAGGAACTAGGTGTAAGAAAAGCTATTGGTGCTACTCCAAAATCGATTATCGGAATGATCATGATGGAATCCATTTTTGTAACTGCAATAGCGGGTTATATTGGATTATTGATCGGTGTTGGTATCTTAAAAGCAATTGGAAGCAGTTTAGAAAAATATTTTATAATTAACCCAAGCGTAGAGACTTACGTGGTTGTTGGCGCTACTTTAGTTTTAATAATAGCAGGAACCATTGCAGGGTACATTCCTGCAAAAAGAGCAGCCCGAATTAAGCCAATCGAAGCACTAAACGACGAATAATGATACAATTTATATTTGACAGAGATACCTGGCAGGAAATATTCGACAGTATTAAAAAGAATAAAACACGTACTGCCATTACTGTAATAGGTGTGATGTGGGGCATATTCTTATTGGTTGTTCTGTTGGGTGCAGCGAGAGGTATGGAAAATAATTTCAACAAACTATTCGGAAATTTTGCTACAAACAGTGTTTTTGTCTGGGCACAATCTACCAGTAAACCTTTCAAAGGCTTCCAGGAGGGAAAAAGGATCACACTTAAAATGTCTGACCTGTATAGTATTAAAAGAGAGATTGACGGACTTGAATTTGTAGTTCCGAGGCATCGTACACAAGCTTTGGCCGAAAATGACTTTAAGACAGGTACTTTTGGGATTTATGGCGATTACCCCGAACTGGATAAAGTTGAAAAAAAAGACCTGATCTATGGCAGGTTCATCAATGATAATGATATGCTGGAAAAGAAAAAAGTATGTGTTATTGAAAATGAAATTTATAAACAACTTTTCGACAAAGACGAATATCCTATAGGACAATATATTAAGCTAAATGATATAAACTATAAAGTAATTGGATTATATAAAGAAGGACAGGTAAGAATGGGTGGCCCCCAGGGAAATATCCACATTCCTTTTACAACTTTCCAACAGGTATATAACAGGGGGGACAGTATCGGGTGGATGATGATTACTGCCAAACTTGGTTTTGACATAACTCAGATAGAAGCCGATATCAAATTACTCCTTAAGAATCTGCACGATGTACACCCGGAAGATAACAGGGCTTTTGGAAGTTTTAATCTTGGAAATGAGATCAAGAAATTTACCGGATTTTTAACGGGTATGCAATTTTTAACCTGGTTTGTAGGGATTGCTACTTTGATCGCAGGAGTTTTTGCTATTGGAAATATTTTGTTAATTACAGTTAAAGAACGAACCAAAGAGATTGGTATCAGGCGTGCTTTAGGTGCAAAACCTTGGGAAATTAAACGTCATATTATTCTTGAATCTGTATTTTTAACAGGTTTGTCAGGGGCCTTAGGAATAATTTTAGGTGGATTGGTATTAATGCTTATCGATGCAACAATCGGACAAGGTGACGAAGCAGCTTTAACAAACCCTACTGTTGATATACCGGTTATACTCATAGCAACAACAACCCTGGTAGTTTTAGGTACATTGATAGGAATGATTCCGGCCCAAATAGCGGTTAGTATTAAACCTATTGATGCTTTAAGAGATGAATAAATAACAATAAATAATATTTAGAACAATAATAAATTTAGACTGATGAAAAAATATCTAATTTTTGGAGGAATAGCTGTAGCTTTAATAGCTGTATTAATCTGGTTTGGTATGAAAAACAGCAAATCACCTGTATCTTATGAAACAGAAAAGCCGTTTAAAACAAACATCGTCAATAAAACTGTTGCTACAGGAAAAGTTATTCCTTTGGAAGAGGTGGAGATAAAACCCCAGATTTCGGGAATTATTGATAAAATATTTGTTGAAGAAGGGGCTTCCATTAAAGAAGGTGACCTGATCGCAAAAGTGAGAGTAGTACCAAATGAACAATCTTTGAGTAGTGCTTCAGGGAGAGTTAGTAAAGCAAAATTACAAGTAAATAATACGAAGATCGAATACGACAGGAATAAAAAATTATACGATAGCGGTGTTATTTCACGAAAAGAATTTGAAACGATCGAGCTAAATTACAACCAGGCAAAACAAGATTTGCAAAATGCACAAAACGATTATCAAATAATTAAAAAAGGATTCTCGGGGTCAGGGGGTACAGCAAATACCAACATCAGGGCAACAACTACCGGGATGATATTGGAAATTCCTGTAAAGGAAGGATACCAGGTTATTCAGAGTAATAATTTCAATGCGGGTACAACTATAGCATCTATTGCGGATATGAGTAAAATGATTTTTGAAGGTAAAGTGGACGAAGCAGAAGTTGGTAAATTAAATGAAGATATTGATATAGAAGTTGCTTTAGGAGCAATTGAAGAAAAGAAATTTCCTGCCAGGTTAAATTTTATTGCTCCAAAAGGAACCGAGGAAAGTGGAGCAGTCCAATTTAAGATAAAAGCTGATGTTACTTTAGATGAGAATATTTTTGTAAGAGCCGGTTATAGTGCTAATGCTGAAATTATTCTGGAGCAAAAAGATAGTGTTTGGTCTATTAAAGAATCTCTATTGCAATTTGATAAGAAGACTGAAAAACCGTTTGTAGAAGTGAAAACAGGTGATCAGGAATTTGAGAGAAGGGATATTAAATTAGGAATTTCAGATGGTATCAATGTTGAAATAGACTCTGGTTTAACGGCTGATGACGAAATTAAGATCTGGAATAAAACCAAAAAGAAAGATAAAGAACCTGAAGAAGGATAATAGAAATCTAACTGTATTTCAAGATCCTGTATCAACACTATGTTTTTACAGGATTTTTTTATTGGTTATCTTTATAGTAAATTTAAAAGATGCCTCTTTATTTTATTGCTATACTACCGCATTCCGCTTTGAGAAATGAGATTAGATCATTAAAAGAGGAAATAAAGAAATATACCGGGGCAAAAAAATCATTAAATTCACCTGCGCATATAACCATTCAAAGGCCTTTTAGAAGAGATAACGAATTTGAAGTAAAATTAATCAACGATTTACAGTTGTTTGCTGCTAAGCAAAAATCATTTACAGTTAACATATCGGGTTTTGGTTGTTTTGAGCCGAG
>JBDLIB010000166.1:0-5989 GCA_039715085.1 Bacteroidota bacterium
TTTTTTCAACATTCAGAAATCAAAAAAATTTAAACAGATGAAACATTTAAGAATCTATTTATTATTTGCTTTTTTAAGCATTATTTCCTGTAAAACGACACAGGAAACGACCACTATTATTGCTCCGGAAGCACCTAAAACTCTAAGCAATGAAGAAGCCAAAGAGATCCAGGGAGGTATGTGGATACCTTCTCTTTTGGAAGGAATGAACGAAGAAGAAATGCAATTATTAGGCAGTAATTTAACTGCCAAAGATATTTACGATGTAAACAACTCCAGTTTAAAAGATGCTATTGCTATTTTTGGAAGAGGGTGTACATCGGAAGTTATTTCCCCTAACGGATTGCTGTTAACAAATCATCACTGTGGGTATGGAGCGATTCAGTCACACTCTTCGGTTGAACACGATTATTTAAAAGATGGGTTTTGGGCAAAAAGTTATGATCAGGAACTGCCAACTCCTAATCTAACAGCAACTTTTATAATAAGAATCGACGATGTAACTGCAGAAATTTTAGCCGGTATTACTGATGAAATGGATGAAGTAGCAAAAAAGAAACTGACAGATCAAAACATCACTAAAGTTACCAAATCTGCAGTAAAAGAAGAATGGCAAACCGCCAATGTAAAATCTTTTTACAAAGGAAATCAATACTTCTTAACTATTACCGAAGTTTATAAAGACGTAAGAATGGTTGGTGCTCCACCATCATCAATAGGTAAATTTGGTAAGGATACCGATAACTGGATGTGGCCTCGCCATACAGGTGATTTTTCTATGTTCAGAATCTATGCAGATGCTAATAATCGTCCGGCAGAATATTCAGAAGATAATGTTCCCTACAAACCAAAAAGATATCTTCCAATTTCCTTAGACGGAGTTGAAGAAAATGATTTTGCTTTGATTTTCGGTTTCCCCGGAAGAACTGACGAATATTTACCCGCTGTTGGTATTGCTCAAAAAGTAAATGTATTGAATCCTGCCAAAATTGAAGTAAGAGAAAATGCATTGAACATAATGGATAAATATATGCGTGCTGATGATGCAATAAGAATTCAGTATGCATCTAAATTTGCAGGAATTGCCAATTATTGGAAGTTTTTTATTGGTGAAAATCAGGGAATTCATCAAAAAAATGTAATTGAAAAGAAAAAAGCGAAAGAAAGAGAGTTCAGTAGAATAGTTGAAGAGAAAGACCTGGTTGAATACAAATCAATATTATCTGATTTTGAGAAGCTTTATAAAGAAATTGAAGAGATTTCCCTGGCAAGAGACTATTGGGTTGAAGTAGCTTATAGAAATGTAGAACTTCTAAACATTACCTTTAGTGCATTTCAATTAGAGCAAGCATACAAAAAAGGAGGAGAAGAAGCTTTTGAAAAAGCTAAACAAAGGGTTTTATCTGGCTACGAAGGAAAATATAAAAACTACAGTACCAAGGTTGACCAGCCTGTTTTTGAAAAGCTGACAAATTTATATTCTGAAAGAATTCCAAAAGAATATCTTCCTGATAATATGAAAGGAGCAGATTTCCATGCAATAACAAACGATATCTATAACAGTACAAAACTTACCAGTTTGGAGGGCGCAAAAGAATTATTATCCGGTACACCGGAAGAGGTTATTAAAAAACTGAATAATGATAAAGCCTATGTCTTTGCTAAAGAACTTCACGATATTTATTATACTAAAATTTCACCAAAATACCAGCAGTTAAATTTAGAGTTGGTCGCTGTTCAAAAAAAGTATATGAAAGCTTTAATGGAAGTTTTCCCCGAAGATCGTTTTTATCCTGATGCAAATTTCACTTTAAGAGCAAATTACGGACGTATACAAGGTTTTGAACCAAAAGACGGTGTAATCTATACAACAAAGACATATTTAAAAGGGGTGATGGAAAAATATAAACCCGGAGATTACGAGTTTGATGTACCTCAAAAATTAATTGACCTTCATAGAAATAAGGATTACGGGCAATATGTAGAAGATGGCAAAATGCCAGTGAATTTTCTTTCTACTAACCATTCAACCGGTGGAAATTCAGGAAGCCCTGTTATTGATGCCAATGGTAATTTAATTGGTTTATTATTTGATGGCACATGGGAAGGTGTAATGGGTGATCTTTATTATGATGCAGATATTGTAAGAAGTATAAGTGTTGATATTCGCTATGTTCTATTTATTATTGATAAATATGCCGGTGCTGACAATTTAATCAAGGAGATGACTTTGGTTCATCCTAAGAAAAAGTAATCCTGGCTCTCCTTTCCCGATAGAGGAAAATATGTCCTTAGCGGATAGAGATGTGTAAGAATAAAAAACTAAAAACTCGAGGCAAATAACCTCGAGTTTTTTTATATCTTAAAATTATAATTATCAGGTACCTACCCTACTTCAATCGACTCCAATTCTCCTTCTTTTGCCTTATAACCACTTAGTGCATAATACAAAATAAACGCATAACAAAGAAGAGGCAATATGTAGGACATATGTAATCCTACAGAAGGCATATCGGCTAAAACGCCCTGTAACATCGGGAATATGGCCCCTCCAACAGGTGCCATCACAAGAATTCCGGTAGCTTTGTTTGTATACTTTCCTAAACCTCTAAGTGACAGATCAAAAATATTTGACCACATGATTGAATTAAATAAACCAACTGCCAGCATGGACCACATTGCCACATAACCATTGGTCATAATAGTAATTAATAATAGTGTGGCAGATGCTAATGCTGAGATCACAAGTACTTTTTGTGCACTTACCTTTTGAAGAATTGCTGAACCGAGGAATCTACCAACCATCAAACCTCCCCAATACAGTGGAATGTAAGTAGCTGCCTTCTTTTCCGGGAAACCGGCAATATTTGGTTCGCCCAGAAAGTTCACTATAAAACTTCCAATAGCCACTTCAGCTCCAACATATAGAGTCAATGCAATAACACCAAGTCTTAATTGTTTAAATTTCAAAACATTTCCTTTTACTTTTTCACCATCAGTATCGATCACTTTTGGTAATTTCAAAAAGGAGAAGATTACTGCAACAACAAATGCAAAAATAGCTAAGCCGACATAAGGCCCTTCTACTGCAGCTGCAGCTTCCTGTGGAGAATTATAATGTCCCAAAATTATTAACCCTCCTGCCAAAGGTGCTATGGTTGTAGCAAGTGAATTTACTCCTTGCGCTAAATTTAATCGGCTTGACGCCGTTTCGGGCGGACCTAAGATCAACATATACGGATTTGCAACAACCTGCAAAACAACACTCCCTGTAGCCATTGTAAAAAGACCGAATAAGAATAACGGATAAGAGATCAACCAGGATGCCGGTAAAAAAAGTAGCGCACCTACACCAATGATTATCAATCCGATAGATATTCCTTTTTTATATCCAATTCTTTGGATCAACATACTTGCAGGAATAGCCATTAAAAAATAGGCGCCAAAAAAACAAAATTGTATCAACATGGTTTCAGTATAATTCATGTCGAATAACCCTTTAAAATGAGGTATCAATATGTCATTAAGAGATACAATTGCCCCCCATATAAAAAATAGCGAGGTCATTAAGGCAAATGCCCCTGTATATTTGTAATTTGCTGTTCTGTTTTCCATATTTTATAATTTCAATTTTTATTCTTTTAATTCTAAATCTTTCAATTCCATGATAAATATTTGATCAAACTCATCTTTCACCTTCCCATTTACAATAACATCAGGTTTGCTTGCGGGCATTTTCACGTTATATGCAATCATTTTTCCATTGGGTGAAACTACTAAATTCCCTCTCCTTTTTTCATCGTTTGTCAACGGAATCATTCTGCCAAAATCACTCCCCTCACTTACATATATTGCATAAATATTCCCGTTACTGATAGAAAACACCCAGTTATCAGAGGGATACCATCTGATATTTGAAGCATTATGATCAAAATTTGTAATTTGTTTTGGATTCATATTTGGGTCTTTATCCAAATCGGAACCATCCGTAGCAATTACAAAAACCTGCTTTATCCCATTTTCATCCTCAGACAAATATGCAATTCGCTTACCATCATAGGAACCTCTTACAATTCCATCATCCTTTCTACTATGGGTTAACCTTTTAATTTTCACATCTTTTGGCGGACTTGGATATTCATCTTTTGTTCCTGAAAAAGCTGTTGTAATATCAACAAATTCCGGAATCTCTGCAACAAAAAGTGACGTTTCATAATCTACACCATTTTTAGACCTGACTTTTCCTATAAAAGCTCTTTTAGTTCCTGCACTGTCCAACCATGAATCACTGTATGCTTTCTCAATTTCACCGGGTTTAGATGTTCCTTCTTTTGCGGGCTTTAATAATACTGTGAAGTAATGGGTATAACCTTTAGGTGCATTCATATTTTCTTCCATATAACCAATAGTGCGATCGTAATCCGGCTGTAAAAAATCATCGTATGTAAATCCAATTCTTTTACCGTTTCTGGAGTATTCATGCCGATGTGTACCACCTCTTTGCGACCCTGGAATAGTTGGCTTATCAGTCGAAACATCCCGAAGATCTACTTTTGTAAGCTCTCCATTTCCATCACCATCCACAATAATTCCATTCCTGTTTCTGATATCATAATAACCTCTTTCCTCTACTTCATCCAGAAAAGGTCCATGAATAAAAATTACCTTGTTTTCTGATGGATGATAAGAAACTGCTGCTACTCCGGGTGCTCCATTCTCTCCTGTTACAGATTCTGGTTTCCAAAGAACTGTTTCTTTGCCTGTAGCAATCTCAACTTTTTCAACAGACTTGCAGTTTGCCAGGTTGTCGTTAAAGACCATTCCTCTGGTATCATAACATAAGTATTTTCCATCGGGCGAAAAATTATCATTATTATCCAAAGAATGGGTTTTATCATTGAAGGTGATCTGCTTTTCTTTCATGGGTTTGGATTTTTTTTTTGAATTGGTAACTACTTCATTACATGAAAATGAAAATGCAAATCCAATAACTAAGATGAATAATGGTATTTTTTTTACTGTAAGTATTAAACTTCTTGAAGTCATCAATTTTGAATTATTCTATCATTATATCATTGTAGCATTAAATCATTTAAAACAAAGCCTCCTCCACCATAATACATAGCGCATGATAAATTGGTAAATGAAACTCCTGAACTTCGGGTGTTTTAGTAGCCGGTACACAAATTGCCACATCACAATATTCTTTCATTTTCCCTCCTGATTCACCAACCAGTCCTATTACTTTTAAACCCTTTGCTTTTGCTACTATACATGCATCTATCACATTTTGTGAGTTTCCTGATGTGCTGACACCCAGTAAAATATCCCCTACTATCCCATAACCTACCACCTGCTGTGCAAACACATAATCACCTCCAATATCATTTGAAATTGCTGAAACCAATCCGGTATGGGCATTTAATGAAATTGCCGGAACTCCCTGCTCTAATCCTGAAGAAATTAACTTCCCTCTTTGCTGATCAATTACTTGTATTTTTTCTGATAGTTCAGAGTTAATTGGCCTTTTCTTTGAAAAACTCTTCATCAACTCCCCCACAATATGATCGGCATCTGAAGAACTCCCTCCGTTACCACAAACCAGAAGTTTACCTGAGTTTTTATAAGTATCAATCAACATATTACCCGCTTCAAGAACTTCATTTTTACATGAATTTAAATCCGGATAACGGTTTAATAGCTTTTCTAAGATTTGTTGTTGTGTCATTTTACTAATAATTTAATGATACAATGAGTTAATGAAAGAACAGATCTCTTTTTCAATCGTGTATAATATTTAATTATAGCATTTTATCATTATGATTCGTCCTGTTTTTTTACACTTTTTATTAATATTTAAACTATTTTTTCACGCAAAGTTTCCCAAAGAATAACTTCTGTCTATCACTTCCGTCTTCGGTCAATTACTCCTTACTTCTCTAACCAAATAACAACCTCATCAATTTCTCTTTCTGTGAAAAATCGGGGA
>JBDLIB010000167.1:0-5986 GCA_039715085.1 Bacteroidota bacterium
AAATTCTTTTGTTTGGGTTTGATAAATTCCTGTGGATCTCCAAAAAAGTCGGTAGAGCGGGTTTTCACCTCAGCCATTACTAAAAGATCATCTTTTTGGGCAATGATATCGATCTCGGCCTTTTTAAAACGCCAGTTCCTGTCGAGTATTTCAAATCCGTTTTTGATAAGAAATTCAACTGCCAGGTCTTCCCCTTTTTTACCGAGTTCGTTGTGCTGCGCCAAAATTAATTTTGGGTTTTTAGTGTTGAATTTTGAGTACTGAGTTTTAAAATAAAAAAGTAATTTTCAAATTAATCAATTTTCAAATCTTCAAATTAACTTCTTCTTATCTAAAGATTACCTTCGCTTTTTTATCTGTAACTTTCAAATCTATATAACTACCAAAGATCAAAGCCCTGTTATCGTCTATATGGCCTGCAGGGAAGTCAAATATTACCGGAAAGTTGGTTCCTTCAACTGCATCCAGCATAATTTTCTCGATAGTTAACTTATAAGTATTTCCGTCATGTTTATTTGGGGCAAAGTCCCCAACGATCAAACCTTTACAATTCTTAAAATACCCTGCTCTTTTTAAACCATTCATCATTCTGTCTACACTGTGAAAATTTTCGTCTATGTCTTCAACAAATAATACTTTACCATTCATATCCAGATCAATATCAGAAGCCAAAACACTATAAACCAGTGATAAATTACCTCCAACTAATTGTCCGCTGCTTTCTCCTATTTTGTTATATTTTGAACTATCTAACTTGTAACTTAATTTCTTTCCGAAAAGAGATCTATACAAGGTAACGATAGATTCTTTCTGAACCGGATTTTCCAACTCCAGGGTCAAAGGCATTTGCCCGTGAATAGATTCATAGCCTAAAGTAGTCATTTTGCTGTGCAATACGGTAATATCTGAGTACCCAATTATCCATTTCGGATTTTTCTTAAATTCTGTAAAATCAAGATCATCAATAATTCTAACTGTTCCATAACCTCCTCTTGCTGCCCATATTGCTTTTATACTAGGGTCATCCAATGCTTTTTGCAAATCTTCAACACGCTCACTTTCGCTACCTGCCCAACCATTCTGTTCAGAAAAAAGATGATTTCCTAAAAACACTACTAAACCCCATTTATTTGCTAATTCAATTCCGGCATCGACCGAAGACTTTTCTTTTAATCTTCCCGCAGGAGCTAAGATCATAATGGTATCTCCCTTTTTTAAATGGGGTGGTTTTGTAAGATTACGAGTAATAGATTTAGCTACTCCCGACTTTTGACTAAATCCTGAAAATGTTATTGAAAGGATTAACAGAAAAACTAATGATATTTTAGAATTCATGGCTGAATTATTTAGGTTAAAATTGAGCCGGTAAAATAACGCATTTTTTTACTTGATAACAAATTTGATTTTATATCAAACTCAGGTTTATAGTTTTTCTTACTTTTGCAATCTTAAACAGAAATCATGCAAGATCCCAAAAGAATTACCATTACGGCAGCGTTGCCATATACAAACGGACCAGTTCATATAGGCCATCTGGCAGGTGTTTATGTTCCTGCCGATATTTATGCCCGCTATTTGCGATTAAACAATAAAGATGTCGCTTTTGTTTGCGGCTCTGATGAACACGGTGTTCCTATCACTTTAAAAGCAAAAAAAGAGGGGATAACTCCGCAACAGGTTGTGGATAAATACCATGAAATTATTAAAAAGGCTTTCGCCGAATTTGGGATCAGCTTTGATAATTATTCAAGAACCTCAGCTGAAATCCATCATAAAACTGCTTCGGAATTTTTTAAGAATTTGTATGAGAACGGTAAATTCATCGAAGAAACTTCTGAGCAATTATACGATGCAGAAGCCAAACAATTCTTAGCCGACAGATTCATAATTGGTACCTGCCCGAAATGTGGAAACGAAGAAAGTTATGGCGATCAATGTGAGAAATGTGGTACTAGCCATAATGCTACCGACCTGATCAATCCTAAATCGGCTATTACCGGAAATGTTCCTTCTTTAAAAGAAACCAAGCACTGGTATTTACCATTAGATGATTATCAAGATTGGTTAAAAGAATGGATTCTTGTCGGACATAAAAAAGATTGGAAAACCAATGTTTTGGGGCAGGTAAAATCGTGGGTGGACGATGGATTAAAACCTCGTGCCGTAACCCGTGATCTTGATTGGGGAATCCCTGTTCCGGTTGAAGGTGCTGAGGGAAAAGTGCTGTATGTTTGGTTTGATGCTCCTATCGGATATATTTCATCTACCAAGGAATGGGCAGAACGCGAAGGGAAGGACTGGGAGCCTTATTGGAAAGATAAAGACACCAAAATGGTACATTTTATAGGAAAAGACAATATCGTTTTTCACTGTATCATTTTCCCGGCAATGTTAAAAGCACAAGGTGAATATATTTTACCCGAAAATGTTCCGGCAAACGAGTTTTTAAACCTCGAAGGAGATAAAATTTCTACATCTAAAAACTGGGCGGTTTGGTTACATGAATATTTAGAAGAGTTTCCCGACAAACAAGATGTATTGCGCTATGTTCTAACCGCAAATGCTCCAGAAACAAAAGATAACGACTTTACCTGGAAAGATTTTCAGGCGAGAAATAACAATGAGTTGGTAGCCATTTTTGGTAATTTTATCAATCGTGTGGTTGTACTAACCAATAAATATTATGATGGAGTTGTGCCAAAACCAAATGAATTCTCTGTCATAGATAAAGAGACTTTGGAACAGTTGCGTAAATACCCTGGAATTATTTCGAGTTCGATTGAAAGATACCGTTTTAGAGAGGCTTTATCAGAATTGATAAACCTTGCCCGCCTCGGAAATAAATATCTCGCCGATGAGGAGCCTTGGAAAAAAATAAAAACAGATCCCGAAAGAGTACAAACTATCATGTATGTTGCCATGCAAATAGCAGCAGGTTTATCCGCTTTAAGCGAACCGTTTTTACCTTTTACATCTGAAAAACTAAAATCAATGCTTTGTCTTTCCGCACTCGATGCTGAATCTCCTGCTTGGGAGAATGTTTCAACTTCTGAAACTCTACTGCCTGCCAATCATAAGATCAACAAAGCGGAATTACTTTTTGCTAAAATTGAAGATACTGAAATCCAAAAACAACTCAACAAATTGGAAGCTACAAAACTTGAAAACAAAGAAGTGGTTCTAGAACCACAAAAAGAAGCAATTTCTTTTGATGATTTCACCAAATTAGACATTAGGATTGGTACTGTTTTGGAAGCAGAAAAAATTGCTAAGACAAAAAAATTATTGAAATTAAAAGTGGATGTCGGAATTGACACCCGAACCATAGTCAGCGGTATTGCCGAAAGTTTTAAACCCGAAGATATCATCGGGCAAAGAGTTTCTGTTCTGGTAAATCTTGCCCCTCGAAAATTACGTGGTGTAGAAAGCCAGGGAATGATCTTAATGACCGAAACCCCTGATGGAAAACTCACCTTTATAGAGCCTGAAAAAGACAGTGTAAATAACGGGGAAAGTGTAAGCTAGAGAAATATATATTCTTAAAATCCTACTTTTACCCTTTAAATTTTAAAATGGATCTTTCAAAAATAAAATTGGTTGTTAGCGATATGGATGGCACTCTGCTTAACTCCAAAGGAAAAGTGAGTGACAGGTTCTTTGATTTATATAAGAAACTAAAAAGATTTGAAATCCATTTTGTAGCTGCAAGCGGACGCCAGTATCATAGTATCAGTGAGAAATTAAGTAAAATACAAAATGAAATTTTTATCATCGCTGAAAACGGAGGAGTTACAAAACAAAGCGATCGTGAACTGGATGTTGCAAAAATGGATTCGGAAAATATCAGCCATATAATTCAACTGTTACGAACAATTGAGAAAACCAATATAATACTTTGCGGAAAAGAATATGCTTATATTGAAACGGAGGATAAAAGTTTTGTTGACATGTTTCAGGAATATTATCCAAGATTCACTATAGTTAAAGATCTTACAAAAGTTACATACGATGATCTCTTTAAAATTGCTGTCTATCACAATATTAGTTCCGAAGAGTATATTTATCCTAACATCAATCATTTAGAAAACGAACTGCAGATAAAAGTCTCGAGCAAGAATTGGGTGGATATTTCTCACCCGGATGCCAATAAAGGAAATGCTCTGCAAATTATCCAAAATAAATTGGGAATCACTAAAGAAGAAACCATGGTTTTTGGTGATTACAATAATGATTTGGAAATGTTATCGCTGGCAGATTATAGTTTTGCAATGGAGAATGCACATCCAAATATTAAAAATGCAGCAAGTTATCAGACAAAAAGTAACGAGGAAGAAGGGGTTGAAATTATTTTGGAAAAGTTATTGACAGCAAAGTCAAACAAGGAAAAACATCTTAAAACCATATCAAAGGAATAATTAAACTCATTTACTTCCTTTTGTCACTGTACAAAAAGACGAAATTGACCTATCGCTAAGTAAACTGGTTAATATCAGTATTTTAACAATACTCTTCTCCTTAAATTATGCTTATCATTAAACATAAACAGCTGTACTAATAAAGCTTTCTTCCTCTAAAAGATCATAAAGTTCTAAGTGGCCTTGTTCTTTGGCTTTTTCAATTATATCAATATCATTTATGTTATGAGTATAGAATAAAAGTTGTTCTTCGGGCAGGGCTAAATAATTGTCCATAGTTATTTTTTTTATAGTTAATAAACGCAAAACTATAACAAGAATCTTAAGGAATTTTAAAGTAAGAATTAAATATTTATTAATAATTCACTTGAAATTTAGCCATTACAATATTTTAGCCAGTGCCTTAAAAATAAATAACATACTATCAAGTAAATGAAATCTGAATAAATTATTATATTTGTTTATCCTATATTTTAACGGGTAAGCCCGAATGATAATGCCATTGGCAAAAGCAATTAGCCAAAAGCTGGTAAAACATATGAAAAGTTATAAAAACATAAACGATCCTCAGAGAAGCTTTGTAACAGCATATGTTGAAAAACACATTCAGAAAAGTCAATTTTTTTATGAAATAAATCAAATTATTGATTGGAAACCTATTGATGACGATTTAAAAAAGGTATATAAAAAAGGCCTAAAAGAAAGAGGTGCAAAAGCATATTCTCCTTTGTTATTATTTAAAATGCAATTAATCTCTATTTGGTATGATCTTTCTGATACACAAACCGAGGCTATGGTGAATGATAGCTTATCGACCATTAAATTTTGTGATCTCACTATTGAAGATGATATCCCGGGGCATAGCACTTTAAGTAGGTTTAGGAAGGAATTGATAGAGAAAAACGCATATGACAGACTTCTTGATCTGGTAAATCAACAATTGTCAAAACAAAATTTACAAGTTAAAAAAGGCAAAGCAAAAGTGGATGCACGGCTTACAACCTTATAAAATTTACTTCAATTACCATTAGCAGTTATAACCAGCGAACGGGAACCTCCGTGATCTCTATGCTCACATAAGTAAATTCCCTGCCAAATACCAAGATTTAATTTTCCGTTTGTAATAGGTATTTGTACAGAAGAGCCCATTAAAGAAGTTTTGATATGCGCAGGCATATCATCAGAGCCTTCGTAATTATGGATATAGTAAGGTGCATTTTCAGGAACCATTTTATTTAAATGACTCTCAAAATCAACTCTCACTGAAGAATCGGCATTTTCATTGATCGTTAAACTTGCCGAAGTGTGCTTAATAAAAACATGAAGCAGACCGATATTTATTTCTTTTATCTCAGGTAAGCTTTTTATAACAATATCGGTTATTAAATGAAAACCTCGAGAAAAAGGTTTTAATTTTAATTGATTCTGAAAATATTTCATCCGTATAAATTTTTATTTAGAAGAGGATGGAACTCTTACATTAATTATTTTCAATTTTTTTTAATAATCGTTTCATATTCAAAGTTATCAAATTCTATTTTTTATATCCAATTTTTTTTCTGGGTTTTTCT
>JBDLIB010000168.1:0-5858 GCA_039715085.1 Bacteroidota bacterium
TGAAGCAGGAGCAATTATCACCCAGATATACTACGCAAATAGATGAAATTATAAACGTTTTTTGATATGTGTTTTCACAGTAAACAAACAAAATCGGCTACAGGAGTTGAGTTAAGAGTTAACTTGAAAGTTTGTGCTTTCTTACAAAGTCCACACCGTTTTAATTCTTTACTTTAAAAGTTAATATTAGGTAAATAATCAAAACGGCAGCCGGCGCTAACCTGAAATATTTCGTCTTCGAAAATTCGCTTAATTCTCCATGTTAAAATCGTTATACATAACCAAAAGTAACTACTAATAAAATACCATAATGACTAAAAGTTATGATATTTGGTCACTATATTAATTAATTGTATCTTTGAAATAAAAAATGTTTTCGAGAACTTTAGAGAAAATTATTAAAGAAAAAATAAATAGCGGCAAAGCTATTGTCTTAGTTGGAGCAAGACAGGTAGGGAAAACAACACTTCTTAAGACTGTCTTAAAAGATAAAGATTATTTATTTTTAGATGCTGATGACCCAACAACACGAAATTTGTTATCAAATCCTAATACAGAGCAAATAAGAACAATAATTGGGGATAATAAGTTGATTTTTCTTGACGAAGCACAAAGGATACAAGGGATTGGACTAACGTTAAAGATTATTACAGACCAATTTAAGAGTGTGCAGCTTTTTGTAAGTGGTTCATCATCTTTTGATTTAGGTAATGAATTAAACGAACCATTAACAGGAAGAAAATGGGAATATGAAATGTTTCCTATTTCTTGGGAAGAATATGAAAATAAAATAGGTTTTATAAAATCGGAACAACAGCTTGAAAATCGACTGCTATATGGTTTTTATCCGGAAGTGGTAAATAATCAAGGTAAAGAAAGAGAAACTTTAAAGAACCTTGTTAATAGTTATTTATATAGAGATATATTATCATTTTCAGATATAAGAAAACCTGAAGTTCTTGAAAAACTATTACAAGCATTGGCACTTCAAATGGGAAATGAAGTTAATTACAATGAATTATCTCAAATAGTTGGAGTAAATAAAATAACTATTCAAAAATATATTGAAATATTAGAACAGGGGTATATTGTTTTCAGACTTTATAGTTTTAGTAGAAATATTAGAAATGAGATTAAGCAAAATAGAAAAATATACTTTTACGATAATGGTGTTAGGAATATGATTATTGGAAACTTTAATCAATTAGATTTACGAATTGATAAGGGAGCTTTGTGGGAAAATTTTTTAGTATCTGAAAGGCGAAAACAAAATATATATAAAGATACTTTTGCAAAAATGTATTTTTGGAGAACAAGGCAACAACAGGAAATTGATTTTGTAGAAGAAAAAGATGGTAAAATATATGGATATGAATTTAAGTGGCGTAATAAAAAAACTAAATTGCCTCAAAAATTTATTGATACCTATAATGCTGAAGGGATTGTAATTGATAGAAATAATTTTAGAAGTTTTGTAAAAATATAGAAATGCCTGTGTACAATAAATTGCCTTCAAACGGCTTGTAAAGCCAACCCGATAGCTATCTGATTTGAAGCAGGAGCAATTATCACCCAGATATACTACGCAAATAGATGAAATTATAAACGTTTTTTGATATGTGTTTTCACAGTAAACAAACAAAATCGGCGACAGAAGTTGAAAATCGTTTCAATGCAAAAATTGAAAATGTTGACTTGTTCAAGCCGTCTGATCATATCAACGGTTTTGATTTTCCCAAAACACCAATTATTACGGATGAAGATCCGGGTTTAATTAAACATTACCAATGGGGACTGATCCCGTTTTGGGCAAAAGATGATGATATCAAAAAATATACGCTTAATGCTAAAATTGAAACTTTAACAGAAAAACCATCCTTTAAAAATTCAGTGAACAAAAGATGTCTGATTATAGTGGATGGATTTTATGAATGGCAATGGCTGGATCCCAAAGGAAAGAAAAAACAAAAGTATTTGATCACATTACCTAATGAGGAACTTTTTATGTTTGGCGGCATATATACTGAGTGGGTTGACAGATCAACCGGTGAAATGATCAACTCCTATAGCATTGTTACCACTGAAGCTAATGAGTTAATGGCTAAGATTCACAATTCCAAAAAAAGAATGCCGGTTGTCCTTTCCAAAAAGAATGAGTTGGATTGGTTAGATAATGCTGATCTAAGAGATTTTGGAAAAGTGAATGTTGAATTGTCGGCTACAAAAGCTACTTCTTTTTTGAAGGCATAGGCCCTCTTAAATGAATGATCAGTCCGTTTAAAAAATTTCTTAATATCTGATCACCACATTCCATATATTTTGGATGATCTTCATTTCTAAAAAAAGCATTTAATTCACTTTTAGAAACTTTAAAATCTGCCAAAGCACAGATTTTCACAATTTCATCATCACGTAGTTTATGTGCTACACGAAGTTTTTTGAAAATATCATTATTTGTTAAACCCATTTTGTAAAGGTAATTGTAATTATTTTAAACCTGAGTAGGATTGGTTAAATTTGTAAGATCTCTATTTTCCTTTTTTAGGTTTAGTTTCCATATCTCCCAAATGGTGTTCCAGGGCTTGTATAGAAATTTGAATTTCTCTGATCAAAAATCCCAAAGAAAGAATCAATAACACAAGTGCCAGGCCAAATATCCAGACAGCAAGACTGTGTTGCTCAATATAAATTAAAAACATGGTGAGTACACACAATAGCAGACTGCTAATTCCAAAAATTTGCATTGAGCGTGTTAGATAAAGTCGCTTTCTTAAATTTTTTATTTGGCGAATCAATACCTGATCCTTTTTTTGCAGGTTTTTATCATGCAAACCTCTTACAACAGCGGCGTAAGATAAAAACCTGTTGGTATAAGCCAGCATGATCAGGGAAATTGCCGAAAACAAGAGTGCCGGGGTGGTAAGGGTTAGTTGTTCCATAGCTTCAAATATAATTCAATATTAGTTAATTTAAAATAGATAATAAGAAAGTTTGAATAAATTCACAATGGTCTTTATTAATCAATAGGATATCAGTAAACTAAGATATATCTAAACTTTTAGACCAAATTTATTAACTACCCCTAAGTTAAGTATCAGTTTATCAGATTGATACATTTGCTACAAAAGATCATCTTTTTGGATTATGTACTTTTTTGACTCCTTAAATTAACTTATAATTTTATGTGAGACAAGGATTAATAAATTTTAAATGTTATTACGGTCTTGTATATGAAAAGTTGTTTTCAAATAAGCTTATACCTTTCCGATAGATAAGAAGTAACAAAAAAACGCAAATCATATGATTTGCGTTTACAGCTATTTTTTATATCCGTTTTTTGTGGCACTTTATTTTTTCAATGGAGAATGATGTTCGTGAACCATCTTCCATTCACCCTCTGTTTTAACAAATAATAAAGTAATTAGATTATTGATTGTATATTCAACTCCGCCAATCTCCAGTATAAAATCTGAGATAAAGGTTAAATTAGCTACATTCCCATAATATACAGCAACTTTCAAAGTTCCAGGGAGAGGGGCAAATTGTTTAACTCCTCCTGGGTCTACTGTATCACCAAATAACGTACGTTCATTATGTTCATTACCCGCACTATCGTAAAGTTTTCCATCATTGAATTCAGTAAACTTGGGTCCATAGGCATGAAAAGAGATAAGTTGGTCCATATATTCGCCATTATATCCATTTCCGGCTCCGGCCGTTATACTTTGTGCAATGGCTCCAAAAGTTTCTAAGACCTCTGCTTGTGCTTGTGGATAAGTTTGGTCAGTTACAGAACTCTTGGATAAAGATGAACTCTTGGATACCGATTCTTGAACATCGTCGTCATTACTTGTACACCCAGTTAAAAATAAAAAGGATGTTAGAATTACTGTTATTACTAGTTTTGTTTTCATAATGATATATTTAATTAGTTAATACAGATGACAAATTTTTGCATCTATTAAGATTAAAATTAATCTATACCAAAATTATGCACACATGTTTGTTTACAAATCTACATTTCAACCAAATAATAGTATTTTTAGCCCTTAAGGTATAATACAGTAAAATAAGTAGTTAATATTTATTTAGGTAGGCGGATGGAAGTATACTGTACTTTTTTTTAAAACATTTAGAAAAATATGCAACACTATTAAACCCTGTTTCAAAAGCTATCTCAGAAATGTTTTTATCTTTTTTATTTATCAATTTGAGAGATTTACCCAATCTGAAATCTTGTATAAATCTATTTGTAGATTTATTGACTATAGAAGTCATCTTTCTATATAATTGTGAATGACTATATCCCAAATTAGCACAAAAATCATTAACATTCAATGTTGGGTTACTCCATTCTTTTTCAATAAGGTCTCTTAAGCTCATTATAAAGTTTTCATCAGCATGGCTTATAACTCGTATAAATTTTTCGTTAATTGGAATATTCAAATTTTCACTTTCAAATAGATCCTTAACTTCACATGTTACCACTATTTGTTCATCGGCAATATCACATAATCGATTAGCAACCTTTATTGTTTCTTCAAACAAACCCTCATTTTTTGTAACCGGAAGTCCGGCACTTAAACCAATATTCAATTTTACTGATGAGTTTTTAATTTTATTGAATATTTTTTTAATTTCTAAAGCGGATTGTATTGCATTTGTAGTGGAGATATAAGAAATTAAAAAATAACCTTCTTTCTGTTTAACAATTCTCCCTTCAAACTTAGCCACAATAGTACTAAGCTCATCAGAGATAGATTTTAATAGATTGGAAGTTGAGTTTTTAAATGAGATTTTGTCTATTTTTAGCACCATTAATATTCTAAATGCAGGATCATTTACTATATTTAACTCGGTGTTTTGAGATTTTTTAGGATCTTCAATACGACCTAAAAAAGATTCTACTATAGTATCATTTACTTCAATAATGCGAAGTGGAACATCACCATGAGCTCCATCGTGCAAATCTATAATGGATTCTTTATCAGGAGCTTCAAATAAACAGAAAGCTGTATGTCTTTTTTCATCGCACCAATACGTTAATCCACGACAGTTGTATTTGTGTTCCATTTTTAAATCTGCTTGATGCATTTCTGCAACGTGTTTTGCATTCACACCCTCTGGCATTTCGTGAATATCCATATATATTGGCATATCTTACTTTTTTGCAAAATAAAAACGATAACAATTTAAAACTTTTGTTATCATATGTTACCAAAGTTACACAGAAAATTTTAAATCATTGAAATAAGATAAAATGAAGAAGAGTTAAAGAAGGATTAACCCCCTTAATTTTAATGTAAGTAATTGTAAAAAGGCTATGTAACCCGTGTGGTATGGTTGATTTTTGGGATTTGGAATCTCCCTCTTTCTCCGCCAAAATAAAACCGAAAAAAGTTTCGGTTTTTTTATTTACTGGTTTTTATACTGCATCCAATAGCTTTAGTTTCCGTTATTTTGGGTTTTTTACCTGCTATAAGTGCATCCAAAGCATCTGATAAGTAGTTAACTGTAACAAGACTTTCATCTTTAGCGCTATTATCTATAGCACCAATATAAGCTACTGTAAATTTTCCTGATTTATTTTGTAGTGCATAAACATGAGGTGTTTTTGTAGCACCAAATACCGGGTATACTGTTTGCTTTTCATCAAATAAATATGGGAATGTAAATCCTTTTTCTTTTGCTCTTTTTTTCATTTCAATAAAAGAATCGGCAGGGTATAGCTCCGGATCATTAGGATTAATTGCAACAACAGGAAAACCTAATGTTTTATATTTTTTATCGAGTGCAATAATGCGGTCCTGGTATGCAACCGAATAAGGGCAATGATTACAGGTAAAAATGATGACTAC
>JBDLIB010000169.1:0-5854 GCA_039715085.1 Bacteroidota bacterium
TATCACAGAAAATGCTTTAAAATATTTAGTTTAAATCTATTATTTATCAATAAAAAACGATTAAAACTATCCATTTTTTGGAAATATTTAGTATTACATTTGTAGAAGGTCAATCCCCGATACATCAAAATAATTAGTGAGAATATGAACAAAGCACCCCATTGGCATAATGGGGCTGGATTGCCTTCATGGATTTTTACAGATGAAGTGATTATAAATTAATAAATACAGTTTATTATCACTAAAACCCTTAATGATTTTAGCTTTTCATACCAACACCTTTTTAAAATTGTCATTGGTCGAAATTATTAATTTTTTAATAAAATTTATCAGTTCTTTAACATGATATTAACTCAAAAATAAATTTTTCATGATTCAAAAAGTAAGAAAACTGTTGTTTTTGATTTGTGTGTTTAGTATAAGTGGTATATACGCACAGACAATAACTGTTACAGGAACTGTTACTAGCGCCCAAGATGGTAGTGTCTTGCCCGGCGTTAATGTTTTAGAGAAAGGTACTACTAATGGTAGTTCTACTGACATTGATGGTAAATATAGTATTAATGTCTCATCTGAAAATGCAACATTGTCATTTTCATTTTTAAGCTTTGTTACTAAGGAAGTCCTTGTGAGTGGTAATCAAGTAATTAATGTATCATTAACTGAAGATGCTGAAAGTTTAGATGAAGTTGTTGTAACTGCATTGGGCATTAGAAGAGAACAAAAAGCATTAGGTTTTGCTGTGAGTAAAATTGATGCAGAAGAACTAACAACTGCCGGAAATGTAAATGTTATGACATCACTTTACGGTAAGGCAGCCGGTGTGCAAATTAAATCTAACCCTGGTGGAGCAACTGCCGGTGTAAATGTAACAATTAGGGGTAATAACTCTATGACCGGCTTTAACCAACCACTATTTATTGTAGATGGTATCCCTATAGAGCATAGTGATTCAAATTACGGTTCATATGGTGGAGTTGATCTTGGTAATGGGGCTAATGATCTTAACCCTGACGATATTGAAACTATGACTGTATTAAAAGGTGCGAATGCATCGGCACTTTATGGATCTAAAGCGGCAAATGGTGTTGTTATTATTACAACAAAATCCGGAAAAGGTGTTGAACAAGGTTTAGGTGTTACTTTTAACAGTAGTGCAACTATTGAAAATGTTGCGTATTTACCTGAATATCAAAATGAATATGGTTCCGGATATGAATCGCAGGTATTTAGAACTAATGCTGACGGAGAAAATATTTACCATAACACCTGGCCAAGTTTTGGTCCTAAAATGGAAGGTCAAATGTTAAGATGGTGGGATGGAGAAATGAGGCCCTATTCGCCTCAACCAGATAATGTTAGAGATATTTTTGAAGCAGGTCATACCATATCCAATAATATTTCAATTGCACAAAATGTAGCTGATAAGATTAACTATCGTATATCTTATACCAATTTTGATTATAAAGGAACCTTTCCTGGTGTTTACCAAAAGCGAAATGTGTATAGTTTGAACTCTAAGGTGCAACTTCATGAAAAATTAGATGTAGGTCTTGTTGCCAATTATTATGATATTTTTACACATAACAGGCCTCAGAGATTAGGTGGTTTGGCTGGTTATGAGTATCCTAGATCTACAAAATATGATTTAGTGAGAGATAATTACGAGCAGGAAGGCTATTTAAATGGGGAGATATCCGGTGATAAAGCTCCAGGTATGGTGAGAAATATGATGACTCAATTATGGAATGCCAATAAAAATGATATAACCGACGATAAAGGGCGATTAATAGGAAATGTTACTCTTAACTATAGACCTATTGAAAATTTAAATGTTAGGGCAAGAATTGGTAGAGATGAGGCAAACACAGATTTAATTGAAGAAGTAGCGTCTAAAAGACCGATAAATAATGGAAAATATCAAATAGGTAAAAGAAAGACAACTTTGGATTATATGGAATTACTTTTTACATATGATAAAAATTTAACAGAAGATTTAGTCTTAAATGCAGTTGCGGGTGGATCAATTTCAACTGAAAAAGGCACTTATTCTATGGTGCGAACTAATGGGGGCTTAATTGTTCCAAATTGGTTTAGTTTAAGTAACTCAGTTAAAGATAAGGTAAGTAGTTCATATAGATTTGAAGAAAGAACGGATGCTGTTTTTGGTGTTTTTGGTTTAACATATAAAGATATGTTATTTATTGAAGCTACAGCTAGAAATGACTGGTCTTCTACTTTACCACCGGAAAATAATTCTTATTTTTATCCCTCAGTAAGCACGAGTTTTGTGTTTTCTGAACTGTTAGAGGATTCAGATTGGTTAAGTTTTGGTAAAATTAGAGCGTCATGGGCTGAAACGGGTAATGATGCAAAGAGATATCAGGCCAATGCAGTTTATACTTATGGTACTTATAATGGTGCAATTACAAATACCTTTGGTGCAAATGTTCCACCATTAGATCTTAAGCCTGAAAATCAAGTCTCTTATGAAATAGGTGCAGAACTTAAAATGTTTAAAAACAGATTAGGTATTGATCTAACCTATTATCACAATCAAAATTTTGATCAAATAATTAATTTAGGTATTGCTCCAAGTGCCGGGTCAAATGCTCTTACAACTAATGCAGGGCAAATGGATAATAAAGGTGTTGAATTGCAATTGTATGGGGATATTATAAGAAACGATGATTTTAGATGGAATGTTAATTTGAATATTGCTAAAAATCAGAATGAAGTTATAGAGCTTATTGAAGGGATTGATGATATGCCTTTACCAAATTTAGCTAATCCTATCAGAGTTCAGGCAAAAGTTGGAGAACCCTTTGGGCAATGGGTAGCTTATCTTTACCAAAGAGATGATGCCGGTAATAAAGTAATAAGTGGAGATGGATTATACATTAGAGATGATAGTGAAAGAAAAGCTATAGGTAATGTAACACCGGATTTCTTTGGAGGTTTATTAAATACAATAGCATATAAAAACTTTACACTAAATTTTAATATTGACTATAGTGTTGGTGGAGATATTTTTTCATTTACAAACTACTACGGTCTTAATGCAGGTAAACTCAAAGAGAGTTTAAAGTATAGAGATGAAGCACACGGTGGATTACCATACTATTATGACGATAATAATGATAAAATTCAGTTACCGAATCATTCAGCTAATGCGCCTGGTGGTGAGATAGTATATCATGATGGTGTAATTTTAGATGGTGTAACAGAAAGTGGAGCGCCTAATGATAAAATGATTTCAGCTTGGGATTATTATATAAATACATATTACTGGAATTATGGGATGCATGAAGAAGGATTGTTTGATAATACATATGTTAAAATGAGAGAAATGTCATTAACGTACGATCTGGATCGTGATTATGTTGAGAAAATAGGTTTTCAGGCTATTTCATTTAGCCTTATTGGAAGAAACTTATTCTTTTTGTATAAGAATGTTCCTAATATTGATCCTGAAAGTTTTATGGGAACACAGGCAGGTGTATATTCATCATTTGAATATGGTGGAGCGCCCGGAACTACCAGTTATGGTCTATCATTAAAATTAAAATTTTAAAAATTACAAAAATGAAAAAAATAATAACGATAGTGCTATTTGGATTCATAATTATTCTTTCATCTTGTAAAGATGAAATTGATGAATTGTTTTTAAATCCTGATGGTGCAACTGACACAAAAATAGAATATTTGTTTGCAGATGCAATGAAACAAAGAGGAGCATTTTTAAGAATGGGATACAATCCACAAGGATACTATTTAATTCTTCAAGGAATAGCACCATGGATACAACTAGCAGGAAATGAAGCTAATGATAGCAAAATGATGGATGTTATAGCTAATATGTCTTCTAATTCATGGAATCAATATTATAAAAACTTCTTGTCAAAAGTTGTGGAAATGGAAATTCTATATGAAGCGCTTCCCGATGAAGAAAAAGGCGACTATGATGTTTATATGAATATGATTAAAGTTGTTAGAGCAGTTGCTACTTCTAAGATGACTGATTTATATGGGGACATTCCATATTCAGAAGCTGGTCAAGCAAGAAGAGTTGGTGGGTCAATATATCCTAAATATGATAGTCAACAATCGATATATACTTCGATTTTGGCTGATTTAAAAGAAACCTCAGCATTTTTCAGTAGTTTTAGTCCTAATGAAAGTCTACCACATAGTAAATTATCGACTCAAGATCTATTAAATGGTGGTGATGCTTCGAAGTGGTTGAGATTATCAAATTCATTAAGATTGAGATTTGCCATGCGTATTTTGGATGCAGATCCTTCATTGGCAACTACTACTGTAAATGAAGTTGCAAATGCTGATTTGGTTACTACAAATGCTCTAAATATTTATGAATTAGCCAAAGATCCTGATGGACTAAATCATAGAGGGGGTGATGGACGTCTTTTCGGCCGGGCATTTAATGATCGTGAAAGCAGAACATGGGCTCCAGAACTTATGGTTAATATGATGAATGAAGCAAATGATCCAAGAAGGCTCTACTGTTTCAATCAAACTACAGCTGGTGAATATAAAGGAACACCTTCATCTCCGGATGAGATTGCATTAGTTCAAAATGATTTCAATACAGATAACTATAGTTATATAAATACAGACTTAATTTTAGATAATTTGTATTTACCCGGTATAGTTTTCACTTCTTCTGAAGTACATTTCTTACTTGCTGAGGCGGCTATGAAAGGAATTATAAGTGATGATCCTAAAATGCATTACGATACGGCTTTAGAACAGTCTGTAGAATTTTATCACGATTTAATTTCTTTTAATACTGAAGCGAGTTATGATGCACCACTAAGTACCGACATTGATAATCTTGTTAATGCTAGTACGTTTACTTATGATGGTACTATGGAGCAATTGGCAACTCAAAAATGGATTCATTTAGGAATTAATCAGCCAAATGAGGCCTATGCTACCTGGAGAAGACATGATTTACCTGTATTACAAGACAACATATCTGAAGGTTCTCCATTGGTAATTCCGGTAAAAATTACTATTCCTTCTACAGAGAAAAATCTAAATGAAGAAAATTATAATGCAGTAAAAGCAGATGATACACCTGACACCAAAGTGTGGTGGGATATAAACTAATTTAAAAACAATTGGGGGATAAAATAAGGCAAGTGATATTATTTCATTTGCTTTATTTTTATTTACGATTACCTTTATACCGGTTCCGGTGTTGGTTTAGGAGATATAAATAATGATGGATATATTGATGTATGAATAGTAAACACTTCGGTTAATTTTGATTTTACAAATCAATTTATTGTTTACGAGAATAAATATGATGATCCTTTTTCCAATTTATATGGTACTAATGATAAACTATTTAAAAATAATATTATAAAGTAAATTCATTAATGATAAAAGAGTCAAAATGAATTCAAAGGGTTATTTATAAAAATTAAACATATAGTGGATTTAAAATTAAAAGATAAAGTAATTATTGTTACCGGGGGATCTAAAGGTGTTGGCAACGGTATTTGTAATGTTCTTGCAGCCGAAGGTGCAATTCCGGTAATAGTAGGTAGAACACAAAAAGATGTCATAAATGCCGAAAAAGAATTGACAGATTCCGGTAAAAAAGCCTTTCATGCTTTTGCAGAACTTACAGATCCTGAACAATGTAAAGCAGTAATAGATAAGGTAATTACTCAATTTAATAGAATAGATGGTCTTGTAAATAACGCCGGTGTTAATGATGGTGTAAGCCTGGAACACGGAAATTATAAAGATTTCATACAATCTATCAATAGAAACCTTACACATTATTACATGATGGCACATTATGCACTGCCATATCTGAAAA
>JBDLIB010000170.1:0-5830 GCA_039715085.1 Bacteroidota bacterium
TACGAAGCTAATTTGGTGGAGTTTTATAGTCTTTGAATAAGAAGTAATAAGTAAGAAGTAAGGAGTAAGGAGTGTGGTTGGAAGCCAGAAGCCCGAAGACGGAAGTGTTAGATAGAAGTTATTCTTTGCGAAACTTAGTGTAAATCTTTGCGAACCTTTGCGTGATAAAATAGTATAAATATTAATAAAAGTGTAAGCAAAAATCAGGATGAGTCAGTAAGTCCGAAGCCAGAAGACAGAAGTGATAGAGCAACGGAACAAATAGAACAAAAATTCAATATTAAATCATTGGATCATTGGATCATTGAATCATTGTAGCATTAAAAAGTAAGTAGAAAGTAGTAAGAAGAAATTCGTTTAATCGTTCCTGCTATTTTATTTTCTCGGATGAAACTTTTCAACTACATCTTTTAAAAAGCTTTTGTCTACATGCATGTAAATTTCGGTGGTTGTAATGCTTTCATGGCCTAACATTTGTTGAATAGCCCGAAGGTCAGCACCGTTTTCCAATAGGTGTGTGGCAAAAGAGTGTCTGAAGGTATGCGGACTCACTTTTTTGTTTATTCCTGATTTTATAGTAAGATCTTTTATGATCATAAATACCATATTGCGTGAGATCTGTTTCCCTCTTCTGTTTAAAAACAAGGTGTCTTCATAACCTTTTTGTGTTTTAATATGGTGTCGGATAAGATCAATATACAGATTGATAATCTTGATCGTATTTTCATTGATAGGAACAAAGCGTTGTTTGTTACCTTTACCGATTACTCGGATAAATCCTTCATTAAAAAAGAGATCTGAAAGTTGTAAACTGATTAATTCGCTAACTCTTAGTCCGCAACTGTAAAGCATTTCGAGCATTGCTTTATTTCTTTCACCTTCGGGAGTGCTTAAGTCTATTTGAGCAATAATTTTATCTATCTCTTCTGTAGATAGTGTATCAGGTAATTTTCTTCCAATTTTTGGTGATTCTAACAGGTTTGTCGGATTATTATTACGGTAATCTTCAAAAATCAAATAATCAAAAAAATTACGTAAGCCTGAGATTATTCTGGCCTGAGACCTGGTATTGATCTCTTTTGAAATTTCGTAAATGAATTGTTGAACGACTTCTTCAGAAATGGAAATTGGAGAATAGTTTAATTCTTTTTCTTCTAAAAATAAAACTAATTTTTTCACATCTCTCCCATAGCTATCAACAGAGTTTTGAGCCAACCCTCGTTCTATTTTCAAAAATAATTGGTAATCGTGTATGGCATTATTCCAGTTCATGAAGTAAATGTATTAAAAATTTAATGATAGAATGATTCAATGATTCAATATTATTAACAAGCAAATATTATATCATTTTATCATTACGTTATTAACCTCTCACATTAAATAATGGTAGTTTCAATCATTTAATCAAATTAATATTTATTATTTTTGGGATCAAAATAAAATTCATGAAGATTATAATTATCAATGGGCCAAATCTTAACCTTTTAGGAAAAAGAGAGCCCGGTATTTACGGTAATCAGACATTTGAAGAATATTACCTGGAATTACAAAATAAATATACAGAAGTTGAATTGCATTATTTTCAATCGAATATTGAAGGTGAGATCATTGATAAGATCCAGGAGACCGGATTTGATTATGATGGAATTATTTTAAATGCAGCGGCATATACGCATACTTCAGTAGGGATTGGTGATGCTATAAAAGCAGTGCAAAGACCTGTAGTTGAGGTGCATATATCAAATGTTTACAGCAGGGAAAAAGTACGACACCATTCTTATATTGCACCAAATGCAAAAGGAATAATCGCCGGTTTTGGTATGAAAAGTTATGAATTGGCATTATTATCTTTTTTAAAGAATGATTGATGAATAACTAAATTAACAAAATTGTAAAATCTGATATTATTCATATTTATTTATATATCATTTATTACTTTTGTGCCCTTAAATATTGACATATGATATTAGTAGCAGACAGTGGATCGACAAAGACAAGTTGGATAGCAATAGGTAATGATGGAGAAACACTTTTTAAGATAGAGACTAAGGGATTGAACCCTGCAGTTTTCCCAAAAGAAACATTGTACGATCGTGTAGTTTCTAAAAAAGAATTATACGATAACAAGGAGGGAGTTGAAAAGATTTATTTCTTTGGTGCCGGTTGCGGAACACAAACAGCAGCAAATTATTTAAACGAAGTGTTTGAAGGTATCTTTGAAAATGCGGAAATTAATATTCATGAAGATACAAAAGCTGCAGTAAAATCATTACAGACAAATGAACCCGGGATTGTTTGTATTTTAGGAACCGGTTCAAATTGTAGTTATTTTGATGGAGAGATAACTCATCAAAAAGTAATTTCTTTAGGTTATATAATTATGGATGATGCAAGTGGAAATTACTACGGAAAGCAAATCCTGAGAGATTATTATTTCAACAAAATGCCTAAAGATCTGGCAGAAAAATTTGGAAAACAATACGATCTTTCACCTGACATTATTAAAGAACACTTATATAAAAGTGAAAACCCGAATACTTACCTTGCACAGTTAGGAAGATTTATTATTGAGAATAAAACCGGTGATTATGCGCAAAAAGTTATCAAAGATGGTTTGCGTTCTTTTGTTGAAGTTCAAATTCTACAGTTTGAGGAAAGTAAAACAACGCCAATTTATTTTGTTGGATCAATTGCCCATTTCTTACACGATGAAATTGTAGATGTTCTTGGAGAGTACAACTTAAAGTTAGGCAAGATTGTTCGTCACCCAATTATTACTTTGGCTGAACACTACTCAAAAAATATGTAAAATGATGGAGATAGCAATTATTGCGCATGACGGCAAAAAAGCCGAAATGGTTCAATTTCTAATGGAGCATAAAGAAATTTTACAGTCTACAGAAATATCTTTAATCTCTACCGGAACTACCGGTTCTAAAGCAGAGAAAGCCGGTTTAAAAGTAAGAAGATTATTATCCGGACCTTATGGTGGAGATGCACAAATTGCAGCAAGAGTGGCTGAGGGAAAAACGAAATTAGTATTGTTTTTTAGAGATCCGTTAGAAAAACATCCCCACGAGCCTGATATTTTTATGTTAATGCGTTTATGCGATGTTTACAACGTACCTCTTGCAACAAATCCTGCAACTGCTGAATTATTGGTAAAAGGAATATAAAAAAAAGTATGTTTTTTATTTTTATGGCATTGTAACATTATATCATTCCATCATTATATAATTGTCAATTTAATCGTCCAGAAATTCAATATCTTCAAATAGGTTTACCGAAGCACAAATTCTTTCGTCTATTGATTCTGATCCATAGACTTTTGAAGTAAAAGTATAATATTCATCCACGTTACTTTTTACATAAAGTTGTAGTAAATGATATTCGTAGCTAAGGTATTTGCCTTTTGCGATATTATAATAAACAGGAAGATCATTGAATTTACCTTTACCGGATCTTATAGTTTTTAAATTTTCTTCTACCAGATTTTTTTTCACTTTCCGTTTAAAGTTCCTATTGAAATTTAGTTCACCCTGGTGCCAGGTAATATCAATGATAAAAGACTCGGTTAATTGTTTTGTAGTATCTGCACTATATATTTCCGACTGGAATTCATCGTAATAAAGCTCTGTTTTCCATTCTTGTGGAATGTCAATTTTGAAATGTTTTAACACATCCTGATAGGTTTTATTACTGTTAAAAAAGGAATATTCTGAAGTGCATTGAAAAGCTTCTTTTACATCATTTCTTTTACAACTGAAATTGATACTTATTATTAATAATAGTAGGGCAAAATTCAATTTTCGCATAAGGCAATTATTCTTCAATTTTTATTCTAGTTATGATATCTTTACCTGCAAGCCAGGCAGTATTTTTATCGACAAATCTTATAGTATAGTACCTTTTAGTACTTATTTTTCTCCAGGTAACACCGCTGTTTTCTGATTGATAAATTCCTTCGGTTGAAACCGCAAAAATTTCTGTACCCTTTGAATCAGGAACGTACTGTACACAACTTATATAGCCGGGTTCTTTTCCATTTGAAATCAAATTCCAGGTCTTACCCCCATCTTTTGTAATTGCTTTGGTGTTTTTAAAGTTATCTTTTTCCTCCCAGTTTCCTCCCATGATAATGCCGTTTTTTTCATCGTAAAAATCAACAGTAAAAATACCGGTCATCGTTTTTCCCTGAACAATTGGGGTGTTGAATGCTTTCCAATTCTTACCTTTATCCGGACTATAAAAAATCCTTGACTTTTTTCCTCCGCTAACAAGCCAGACATTGTTTTTACAAATTGCTATATTGGTATTGCTAGCGGCAAAAGCTGCTTCTCCATCATAAACTTTAGGTAGGTTATTACAGGAAATCTTTTTCCAGCTGTTTCCTCCGTCTTGTGTTGTGATTACAGATAAGCAATCTTCTGTTGGGTCACCCATGGCGATACCATTTTTTTCATCGAAAAATTGCATGGAATCATAAAATACTTTTTCGTTTGTTTCTCTATAGGCTTCAATAGGTTCCGGAGCATCGGAATTGGAATCGATCTTATACAGAACTGCCGGATTTTCAATGCTAAGAATAAATATATTTTTTCCGTTAAAAGCAATAGACCTGAAGTGTAGATCTTTATTTTCTAAAGATTCTATTTTGATTTTATTGTTAATTATTCTGCCGTATTTACCATCAGACCCTGCAAACCAAAGAGTACTATCATTTGCAATTTCTATAGCCCTGATACTGATGTTTTCTATTGGAAAATCCTGAAAGGTTAGTTTATCGTTACTCTGCGAATAAGTATTTGTTAGCAGGATTATACCTAATGAAATAATGAGAATAATTCTTCGCATATAATTTTTAAAAATTTTTTCAAATTTAATTTTTTTAGATAAAATAGTCTAATTTTATCTAAGAAATCTTAAATCGAACTCAGGTTAATAATTTATAGATAAATGAAGGCTTTGGTTATTTCAGGAGGTGGAAGTAAGGGTGCTTTTGCCGGTGGTGTTGCACAATTTTTACTGGAAGAAAAACAAAAATCTTATGATATTTTTGTCGGTACATCAACCGGAAGCTTGATGGTAACTCATTTGGCTTTAGGAAAGATTGATGAGCTGAGAGAATTATATACTAATGTTACGCAAAGTTCCATTTTCAGTAACTGTCCGTTTATCATTAAAAATACTAATAATCATAGAACGGTAAGTGTTAATCATCTTAATACTATAAAAAATTTTATTAAAGGTAAAAAGACCTTCGGGGAAAGCCATAATTTAAAAAAATTAATTGATAATAATATTACCGATGAACTTATTAAGCAAGTAAAAGATTCTGATAAAAATGTGATTGTGACAGTTTCAAATTTAACCTTGAACCATGTGGAATATAAATCAATTAACGATTATTCTTATGAAGATTTTAGGGATTGGATATGGATTTCAGGTAATTATGTGCCTTTTATGAGTTTGGTAGAAAAGAATCATTATGAATATGCCGATGGTGGTTTTGCAAATCTGGTTCCTATTGAAGAAGCAATCAATTGCGGGGCAACAGAAGTAGATGCTATTATTTTACAAACCGAAGTTAAACAATTGAATAGATTACCTTCAAAAAATCCTTTTTCATTAATGATGAATGTGTTCAGTTATATGAAAGAACATTTAGAACATCATAATATCCTGGTAGGAAAATTAAAAGCAAAACATAAAAATGTTAAATTGAACCTGTATTTTACCCCAACAGTATTAACAACCAATTCGTTGATCTTTGATAAGAAAGAGATGAGAAAATGGTGGAAAGAAGGGTATTTACATGCCAAAAATAAAG
>JBDLIB010000171.1:0-5827 GCA_039715085.1 Bacteroidota bacterium
AACAGGGTCTAATTCTTTTAATCTCTGTTGTATGAATTCTATTCCGTTAGTTTGTAATTCTTCTTTTAGGTTTTCTCTGATCTCTGGTTCGATGTCAGGAAAATCATCCAACCCTTTTAAAACGGCATCCACATATAATCCGCTTCCTCCAACCATTACAACAATATTGTGTTTTTTAAAGAGTCCGTTTAATTTATCAATCGCATCACGCTCAAAGTCACCTACCGAATAATCTTCGAATATCGAACGATCCTGAATAAAATGATGAGTAGCCTGTTGTAATTCCTCTTTATTTGGAACGGCTGTCCCAATACACATTTCTTTGTAAAACTGCCTGGAATCACTAGAGATGATCTCGGCATCAAAATGCTTAGCAAGTTTTATGCTTAGGGATGTTTTTCCAATTCCGGTAGCGCCAACAATTGATATCAAATAATTGCTCTTCATTTTAATAAATGATGGTTTGTTATTTAACTTTTATACCCCAATGATAAGTGAATTTTGAAACAGTTTCGTATTCTTCGTCAAAACCTTCTGCAGTCAAAACCAAACTTTGTCCTTCTCCTGTTTCAATGGCTTTTTCGACAACATCTTTTACTTTTCTACCATCTTTACAGATAAATGTGATCTTTCCCCTGGCTTTTTTATAAAATTCTCCATTTTGTGAGGTAACCAGCATGGATATTTTTTTTCTGCTTCTTTCAATTTCCTGCATTACTAAAATACCGGTAACCAGTTCTGAAGCCATTCCCTGTGTTGCCCAGTACATCGATTTAAACGGGTTTTGATTGATCCATTTATGTTTAACCGTAGCTATAGCTTCTGAATTATTTATGGAACTTACTCTAACCCCTGATAAAAAGGCAGACGGAAGTTTAAAAAACAAGAATTTGTTTAAGTCTTTAGTGTTATATTTCATTTATTCCTATTTACTATTATTCGCAAATTACACTTTTTTCAGCAATTAATACAAACAAAAATTATGTTAAAAATATGTTAAATAACAGTACTTTGTATTGCATAGTATTAGTTTTTATATATATATTTGCATAAGAAAGTATTATATAAATAAAATATCATGTCAAATACATCAGATAATAACAACGCTTTTTTAATGCATTTATCCAGTTTTAGTGGTTATTTATTTCCTTTTGGCGCAATCATAGTTCCTTTAATAATTTGGGAATTAAAGAAAAAAGACAGTGAGTTTTTAGATAAAACCGGAAAAGAAGTGATCAACTTTAACTTGAGTTACTTGCTGTATTTTACAGTTTTAGTAATTGCTTTAATTTCATTTGCTATCAATATTGCCATTGGAGAGATTCATCATTTAAACTTATTCTTTGTGATAAGTCTGGGTGCATTAATTGGTATAATATGTATAGTAAAATTTGTTTTGATCATAGTTGGTGCTATCAAGGCAAATCAAGGTGAGGATTATAAATATCCTTTAATTATCAGATTTTTAAAATAAATGAATTTTAATCAAATCCCTTATTATGATTTCAATTTTAATTACCATAGTCATTTTTATAGCAGAAACTATAAAAAATTTATTAGTATAACTTAAACTTCAAAAAGAATACAATATGAAGATTGAAAATACAAAAGCGCAAATGCGTAAAGGAGTTTTAGAATTTTGCATCTTATCCATTTTAGAGGGTGGGGATGCTTATACTTCTGAAATTCTGGCACAACTTAAAGACGCAAAAATGTTGGTTGTTGAAGGAACCATCTACCCGCTACTTACCAGATTGAAAAATGCCGGATTGTTAAGTTATCGCTGGGAAGAATCGACATCAGGTCCACCGCGAAAATATTACGTTTTAACAGAGAACGGAAAATTATTTTTAAAAGAGTTAAACACTACATGGAGTGATCTTGTAGCTGCAGTAAATTTAGTTACCAAAACAAAACAGAACCCAAAAACTACAAAAAAATGAATAAGACAATTAATATAAATCTAGGTGGAGTATTTTTTCATATTGATGAAATAGCTTATCATAAATTAAAAAACTATTTAGATGCTATTCGTCGTTCATTGAGTGATGACCCAAAAGGGCTGGATGAAATAATAACCGATATAGAATCGCGAATTGGCGAACTTTTATCTGATAAAGTAAAAGATGTACGTCAGGTTGTGAATGAAAATGATATCAACGAGGTAATAGATGTAATGGGTAAACCCGAAGATTATATTGTAGATGAAGATGTGTTTACCGACGATGATTCTTTCTATCAAAAAAAGAGGCCAAAGAAACTATACCGTGATGGCGATGATAAATTTTTGGGTGGTGTATCATCAGGGATGGCACATTATTTAAATGTGGATGTTATTTGGATACGCTTGGCATGGTTAGTTGCAGCATTTGGGTTTGGATTTGGATTCATTGCATATATTATACTATGGATATTATTGCCCGAAGCGAACACAACTGCCGAAAAGCTCGAAATGATGGGGGAGCAGGTGAACATCAGCAATATCGAAAAAAAAATTAAGGATGAACTTTCAGGTGCTTCCGATAGAATAAAATCAGGGATTGATGATGTAAGCGAAAAGGTGAAATCTGCTGATTATCAAAAGTATACAGATAAGGCAAAATCAGGAACCCAGGATTTGGTTTCTACTTTAGGTAAGATATTCGAAGCGATCTTTATGATCATTGGAAAATTCTTCGGAGTATTACTTGTATTTATTTCGGTTGTTACAATTATTGCATTGATTATAAGCTTATTTGCAGTAGGTTCTATTGATTTTATACATGAAGGTTGGTTTAACCAAAACGGAGCTGTGTTTAATAATACAGGATTGCCTATATGGATTGTAACGTTACTGACATTGATCTTGGTAGGTATTCCATTTTTCTTCCTGTTTATGTTAGGATTACGAATCCTTTCGAGTAGTGCATCCAGGTTAGGCAAAACAACAAGATTATCATTGTTTGGAATTTGGTTGGTAGTTCTGTTAGTTGCCATATTCTTCGGTACTAAGCAAATAGTATATACTGCGCATGACGGATATTTTAATGAAAGTAAAAATATTACAACACTTGTACCGGATACTTTACATATTAAAATGGTTGACAATGAAAAGTTGTCCAATTATGATAACCTGAGGAGAAGGAGAAGCGATTACAGTTTGGTTTATGATGAAAATGATAAGAAAAAAATATATTCGAATAATGTTCGATTGAATATTCTTTCAACTGATGGTGATCAGGTCTTTGCAAAGATCAGAAAAAGAGCTAACGGAAAATCTAAAGAAGATGCAAGAGAATCGGCAAGTTTTATTGAGTATGATTTTGATCTGGCCGATAATGATATCATTTTGGATGGGTATTTCTTAACCGACGCCGACAATAAATTCAGAAAACAAGGAGTGTATGTTGACCTGTATTTACCGGAAGATCAGGTAATTTATATAGATAAATCTGCTAAAACATTTTTATATGATGTCTCCAATATCCAAAACTTGTATGATTCCGATATGGTGAAACATCATTATGAAATGACAGAAGAGGGTTTAAACTGTATTGATTGTAAAAGTTTTGAGATAGAATCATCAGATAATAATGGTGCTGAATCATTTGATATGAAGATCAATAAAGAAGGGGTACACATTAAAATTCAGGACGAAGGGAACGAAAAAGCAGAAGTGAAAATTGATGAAACCGGGATTACAGTAGAGAGTTCAAAAGATTCGATTTAAAATAGAAAACATGAAAACAATTATAAAAACAATTTTTGCAATAGTTATATTCCTGTCTGTTACATCGTGTATGTTTGACGGGGAGATAGGAAACAGGGATGTACAATCTAAAAAACGCAATATCTCAAGTGATTTTATAAAGATTGATGCAGCAAACGGACTGGATGTAATTTTGACTTATGGAGAAGATCCGTCTGTTGTTGTCGAAGCTGACGAAAATTTACATGAAATAATTATAACAGAAGTAAAAGATGGTACGCTGCATATTTATACCGAAAAAAATATCAGGACTGCTGCTGCAAAAATAATCTATGTCTCTGCTTCAAATATAAATGAAATTGAAGCTTCAAGCGGAGCAGATCTCATCTCTGAAAACATCATTGATACCAGCGAACTTAAAATATCTGCGAGTAGCGGATCGGATATTGAATTAAGGGTAGATGTAACAGATCTGCGTAGCAATGCATCGAGTGGAGCTGATATTAAACTGGTTGGAACTGCAACAAATCTGGATGTAAGTGCATCAAGTGGAAGCGATATAAAAGCATATGGGTTAAAAGTAAGCAACTGTAAAGCAAAAGCTACCAGTGGAGCTGATATCAAGTTAAATGTTATTGAAAAAATTGATGCAAAAGCAACAAGTGGTGCAGATGTAAAATACAAAGGAAACCCGAAGATTGTGCAACATGACGAATCTTCTGCAGGTGATATTATGAATCAAGACGGGTAATTTATTGAGTATATCGTTCTTATTTTAAAGTATATAGGTGAAAGGTTAAGAATTTTAATATTTTTAGTTTTCACCTATTTTTTTATTTTGTAATGTAAAAGCCAAGTTATTCATTAATCAAGGTTACTTCTTTGAATTTAAAAATTACAATTTCCATTTTTTGAAACTAAAAAAAATGTAAATTTGCAAAAATTTTAAAAGCGTTTAATTTTTACGATCTTTATAGCTATGGTGAACAGACGACATATACGGATAAAAGTGATGCAATCGGTTTATGCTTTTTTGCATTCAAAAAATGATAATTTAACAAAAGAAGAAAAATTTCTTAAATTAAATATTGAAAAGGCACATGATCTGTATGTTCTGCAACTTCTACTTATGGTTGAAGTGAAGAATATGGCAAAAGCACATCTTGAGATCAAAAAAAATAAATATCTCGCTACTTCAGAAGACAAGAATCCTAATTTAAAATTTATTAATAACCAATTAATCCATGAGATTGAAGAAAGTATTTCTTTAAAAAAATATGTAGATGATCATAAATTGGATAACTGGAAAACTGACAGTGAATATGTAAGGGTTATTTTAGATGAAATACAAAAAAGTGATCTTTACAAGAATTATATGTCGAGTACAAAGAATTCTTTTGAAGAAGATAAAAACTTTATTATTAATGTTTTTAAAGAAATTATTGCTCCTAACGAAAAACTTTTCGATTATTATGAAAGTCAGAATCTGGGATGGGTTGATGATTTTCCTTTTGTGAATACATGGGTTATTAAAGCTTTAAAACAGTTAAAACCTTTGAGATCATTTGAGCTAAAAGGAATGAAGATCGAAGAAGATGATATTGAATTCATGAAAGACCTGTTTAGAAAAACTGTATTAAATCACAAGAAATTAGAAGATGAAATCGATGGTAAAACTCCGAATTGGGAAAATGAACGTATTGCTGATATTGATATGATCCTGATAAAGATGGCTTTAACAGAGTTTTTATATTTTCCCTCAATTCCAACCAAAGTAACTATTAATGAATATATAGAAATATCTAAAGACTATTCAACACAAAAAAGTAGTTATTTTATCAACGGAGTTTTAGATAAATTACTCAAAGAATACCAGGATAGTGACAGACTTCAAAAAATAGGAAGAGGATTAATGTAATAATTCCTATATTTGGCAACATTAAAATTTAAAAAAGAACGTATGAAAAAAATCAATTTTTTATTAATTATCGTTTTAAGTTTAGTGATATTTTCATGTAAAAATGATCCATCTTCAAAAGTTAATAAAGATAATCTCGAAGCGGCAAAACAACGAGATTATGAAAATAAGTATATGAACCCGGTAATGAAGTTTGATAAGACCGAACATGATTTTGGCAC
>JBDLIB010000172.1:0-5825 GCA_039715085.1 Bacteroidota bacterium
GGTAGTTTCTTTAATTAGCGCATCATTAATATGATCTGTGGGGGAATTCTTATTTACTTCAGTTTCAAGATCATAAGAAGGAGTGGTGGCACCGAGTGTTATTGTACCGGTGTATTCTTTGGTTTCGGCCTGGTATTGATCAATTTTCTTTGTGAATTTTCCGGTGCAGATTATCAACAAACCTGAAGCAAGAGGGTCTAAAGTTCCGGCATGACCGACTTTGATTTTTTTTAGCTTAAATTTTCTTTTTATGGCCCAGCGTAACTTATTCACTACCTGAAAGGATGTCCAGTGCAGAGGTTTGTCGATCAAGATAACTTGTCCGTTTTTAAAGTCTTCAGCCGTCATTATAAATAAAAATACGAATAAGTAATTGCGATAAGCCCAACAACAAAACAGTAAATAGCAAAATAATACAGTTTGCTGTTTTTAACGAGGGAGATCATCCAACTACAGGCAAATAATCCTGAGATGAATGCTGCAACAAAACCAATTCCCATAACACCGATGTTTTCATCCTGAAAACTAATACCGCCACTTAGGAAATCTTTGGTAACCTTTCCGAAAATTAGAGGAACTACCATTAAAAATGAAAAACGGGCAGCCTTTGTTCTGTCAACTCCCAAAAGCACAGAAGTTGATATGGTTGCTCCCGAGCGTGAGATACCGGGTAACATTGCTATTGCCTGGGAAATACCGATGATAAATGAGTTTTTATAGGAGACGTTTTTATCAGTATTTTTTGCTTTATCTGCAAGTAATAATAAAAGTGCAGTTATTAATAGCATAAATCCTACCATGAGTACGTTTCCGTTAAAAAAAGCTTCGAGTTCCTCTTCAAATAACAAACCGATAATTACTGCAGGAATCATGGAGATGATGATTTTTAGTGAAAACCTCAATTCCTCATTCCATTTAAATTGAAATAAACCTTTTATGATATTCCAAACTTCTTCTTTAAAAACTACTATGGTACTCAAAGCAGTTGCAAAGTGCAAAACAACAGTAAATGTTAGACTTTCTTCTGGCAGAGAATTGTCGCCAAACATTGCTTTGGCTAGTTCTAAATGGCCACTTGACGATACCGGTAAAAATTCGGTTAAACCCTGGATGATTCCAAGAATAATTGCTTCAATAAAACTCATTTTCTACTTAATCTTTTACAATTACTCTTTGTTTGTTTTTCTTTTTGGATTAGTGAAGATGGCAAAAACTTCAATACCAAGTCCTATTAAGACTAAAGTAGGAGCTAACCTTATTCTCTGAAAATTATATATTTCTTCATTAAAAACAGCAGGGTCTTCACTTCCTCCACCTGTCATAAGTGCAAACCCTATCAAAATAACCGCTAACCCAATAGCCATAATGATATAATTTCGTTTACCAAATAAAAATTCTCCTTCTTGTTTTGTTCTTTTCTTTACCATTTTATAGTCTAAAATATAGTTATCTCTTTCTTATGTCTAATAATATAGCTCGTCGGTTCGCAGGTTTAAAAATCGTGAAGTAGCAAAAAAGGTACTTAACCAGGTGATTAATATTCCGATAAGGAAAACTCCGCCAAACAAAATTGCAAGTAATTTTTTATCATCAACCAGATTTAAATTTGGGAAATTATTGTTTAAATAATAGATAACTGCAGCCAGAGCAATTAAAGCCAAAATTGCACCAATAATTCCAAGCTTGATACTTCCCCAAATAAAAGGCCGGCGAATAAACCCTTTGGTTGCACCTACCATTTGCATTGTTTTTATGGTAAATCTCTTTGCGTAAACAGATAGGCGGATAGAGCTATTGATCAAAACAACTACTATTAGAGTTGCCAATGTGCTGAATATCAGAATAAGCAAACTGATTCGTTCAATATTTTTTGTGATCAGGCCTATTAAAGGTTTATCGTAAGAGACATCTGATACGAATTGATTTTCACTATACTTTTTTTCAATTTCTTCGATTTCTTTTGAAGTAACATGATCTGCTTTTATAAAGATATCAATAGAATTTTGTAAAGGATTATAACCTAAAAAATTCATAAAATCCTCACCATTCTCCTCTTTATAGAATTCTGCAGCTTCTTCTTTTGAGGTAAATTTTGTGCTTTTGGTAAATGTTTCCTTTTCTATAGATTCCTGTAGAGCTTTTATATTTTTATCTTTTACATCGTTATGAATGAAAAGTGTGATGGCAGTTTGTTCTTTGATGTTATCGGATAATTTTTTGGTGTTTAAGATCAATAAACCTAAAATTCCCAATAAAAATAAGACCAAAGCAATACTGATGATTACCGAAAGATAAGAGGAACGCAAGCGACGTTTGTGGTATTTTTCAAAGGATTTACTCATGAATCAGTGCAGTTTTTTACGATTTGCAAGTTATATAATTCCGTTTATTTGGCAAATAAAAATGTCTTGTTTTAATCTCCCCGTCATTCCATCACTCCCTCATAGTTATCCTGGCAAAGTTCGATTAAAACTCCGTTGGTAGATTTTGGATGTAAAAAAGCAACCAGTTTATTATCGGCACCTTTTTTTGGTTCTTCATTCAATACGATATACCCTTCCTCTTTCAACCTTGTAATTTCAGCTTTAAGATCCTCCACAGCAAAGGCAATATGATGAATTCCTTCTCCTTTTTTGTCGATGAATTTAGCTATCGGACTATCGGGATTAGTTGCCTGTAACAGTTCTATCTTATTAGGGCCTGTTTTAAAAAAAGAGGTCTTCACACCTTCACTTTCTACTTCTTCAATTTTATAATGGGATTTTCCAAAAAGACTAGCAAAAAGATCATTAGATTTTTCAATATCTTTAACTGCGATTCCAATGTGTTCGATTTTATTCATTTTGATCTTATTTTTATTCAAAAATAGATAAATTTTAAGATAATTAAACCTTATTTTTGCATTTATGGAAACCAACAGACAAAAAAAGATAGCCGGAGTTATACAGGAAGATCTGGCAAATGTTTTACGAAAAGATGCTCAGGAAAAAATGCATGGAGTGATCATTTCTGTTACTAAAGTGAAAGTAACTCCTGATCTGAATGAGGCAAAAGCATATTTGAGTATTTTTCCTTCAGATAAGAAAGATGAGTTGTTTGAAAGTATTCTCTCAAACACACATCAGATAAAACACGAATTAGCACAACTAACCAGAAATCAATTACGTAAAATGCCCGATCTGACTTTTTACATAGATGATTCTCTGGACTATATTGATAATATTGATATTGCTTTAAAAGGGAAGGATAATCCAATAAATGACCCGGATCAATTATCTAAAAAGAAGAAGAAATAAGTTGAATTTTTCGCTGTACATAGCTAAAAGGTATTTAGTATCAAAAAGCAGTAATAATGCAATTAACATTATTACAATTATTGCAACTTTAGGAGTAATTGTTAGTGCAGTGGCTTTATTCATTGTGCTTTCAGTATTTTCAGGTTTAAAGAATTTTAGTTTGAATTTTATCAGGGCTGCTGACCCGGATCTAAAAATCTCGGTTGTTAACGGAAAATCATTTTTCTTTAATGATACTATTGAAGATGTCTTATTGAAAGATAAAATTGCCGATTATACCAGGGTAATTGAAGAAAGAGCTTTTTTTAATTATAACGAGAAATCACATATAGCCATAATTAAAGGAGTTGACAGCAATTATTTACATGTTAACAGGTTGGATACTGCAGTGTATTTAGGAGAATGGCTTCGGTATGATGCAAAATATACTTCGGTAGTGGGTAGCGGAGTTGCCAATCTTTTATCGGTTGGAGCATATGATTTTTTAGAATCTTTGAAGATATTTGTTCCAAAACCCGGTGAAGGTTATATTACGAATCCAAAAACTGCATTCAGTAAGGTCAATACACAACCAATAGGAATCTATAAATTAACCGATGACCATGATAAGAAATATGTTTTTGCTAATTTGGAATTAACGCAGGAGCTACTGAACTATAAGCCTGATCAAATTACGGCAGTTGAGATCAAATTAGCTGAAGATGCTGATGTCGATGAGATCCAGACGGAACTACAAAACCAATTAGGCTCTGATTTCAGGGTGCAAACACGGGAACAATTAAACTCGGTTTTTTATAAAATGCTCAATACAGAAAACCTGGTTTCCTACCTTGTATTTACCCTGATCCTGATAATTGCCCTGTTTAATGTTATTGGAGCCATTGTGATGATGATCATCGATAAAAAAGCAAATTTAAAAACCCTTTTCCATCTTGGTGCTCCTGTGAAGGAAATTAGAAAAATATTTGTTCTACAAGGATTCTTACTCACCTTATTCGGATTGTTTGTTGGTTTGCTTTTGGCAATTCCATTTATTATACTCCAAAAAAAATACGGATTTATAATGATCACGCAATCATTGGCTTACCCCGTAGAGTTTTATTTATCTAATGTCTTGATTGTAATAATCACCATAGTTGTTCTTGGCTATGTGGCAGCAAAAATTGCAAGTGCCAGGATTAGTGCTAAGTTGGTGGAGTAGTTAAAGTAAGAAGTTCAAATGTCTTTATTCACGAAAAAAAAATATTCACACAGATTGCGCAGATATTCGCAGATAAGTTCAGCGGTAATCCGCGAAATCCGCGAGAATAGAAAAAAAGATGTCAGTATTAAAGTATAAATAAAAATCAGGATGAGTCACTTTGATTAATATAACTCACGGGGTGATTCTCTAGTTGCTGGATATAATCACCCCGTGAGTGTAGAATGCTTTCTAGTAATTATATTTTATCTCTAGCATTATGCAAAATGTGTAATCTGCAACTATCAAAAGTAGTGTGTAACTAACCTTCGAGAGTTGTAAACCTCGAAGAGTTATGATAATGAGATTTTTGATTTATGTTATACCTGACTCTTCCGGGTTTTCAACTCCGGAAGGTCAATAAAACCCTTCAGAGTCTGAAAGACCTGAAAAGTTTAAGATTTAATCAATTCGAGAAAAAAAACGTACTATTCATGAGTCTAGTCAAACTTCTCCAAAACCTCATCAAAAACCTGAAAAACTTCTTCTTTACTATCAGAAGTTACCATACGTAAGCGGTAATCTTTAAAGTGAGGAATCCCTTTAAAATAATTAGTATAATGTCGGCGGGTTTCAAAGAGTCCTGCTCGTTCACCATTCCATTCCATTGCCATTTCCAGGTGACGCTTGGCGGTTTTAACTCTTTCTGAAATTGTGGGAGGTGCTAAATGCTCGCCGGTTTTAAAAAAGTGTTTTACCTGTGCAAAGAACCAGGGATTTCCAATACTTGCCCTGCCTATCATTGCTCCATCCAAACCGTATTTATCGCGCATCAACATAGCTTTTTCGGGAGTATCCACATCTCCATTTCCAAAAACAGGAATATGCATCCTCGGGTTTTTCTTCACATCGGCAATGGGTTCCCAGGTAGCTTCACCTTTGTACATCTGGGCGCGTGTACGGCCATGAATTGCAATAGCTTTTGCTCCAACATCCTGTAATCTTTCTGCAACCTCTATGATATGAATGGATTCATTATCCCAGCCTAACCGGGTTTTAACGGTTATCGGAATATCGGTATGTTTTACCATGGCATCGGTAAGTTTAACCATAAGAGGAATATCTTTTAAAATTCCTGCTCCGGCACCTTTACTTACAACTTTTTTTACAGGGCAACCGTAATTTATGTCAATAAAATCCGGTTTTGATTGCTCAACAATTTCAACAGTTCTTAACATCGAATCGAGGTTGGCTCCAAAAATTTGAATTCCAACCGGACGTTCATCCTCATAAATATCCAATTTCTGAATACTTTTTGCTGCATCACGAATCAGACCTTCGGAAGAGAT
>JBDLIB010000173.1:0-5727 GCA_039715085.1 Bacteroidota bacterium
AATTACACAAACTTTGTTTTCATTGTGTAGTTAATATGAAATAATATGATAAAAGCCGGGAGTCATTAACCCGGCTTTTATTTATTTAAGAATCTTCTCCATTTCCTTTTGAAGTTCCAATGCTTTTTCTCTGGATTTCTGAGCAAAATCTTTTTCGGTAGAAGCATAGATGATTCCCCTTGAGGAATTGATCAGCAAACCGATTTCATCTGTTAATCCGTATTTACAAACATCTTGTAAACTTCCTCCCTGAGCACCTACACCCGGTACCAACAAAAAGCTGTTTGGAACAATTTTCCTGATCTCTTCAAAAAATTCAGGGCGTGTAGCACCAACTACATACATCAATTGCTCACTGTTTTTCCATGTCTGTGATTCCTTTAACACTTGTTCGTAAAGTGTAGTTCCGTTTGCATCTTTTAAAACCTGAAAATCGAGTCCGCCTTTATTCGAAGTCAATGCTAAAAGGATAGTAAATTTATCCGCAAAAGCGAGAAAAGGCTCTACCGAATCGCTTCCCATATAAGGAGCAACTGTAACAGAATCAAAAGCTAAATCTTCAAAAAATGCTTTGGCATATCGGGTAGAGGTGTTGCCAATGTCGCCGCGTTTAGCATCTGCGATAGTGAATATTTCTGGATAATTCAGGTTGATATAATCAATAGTTTTTTCAAGAGATTTCCAGCCTTTTATTCCGTATGCTTCATAAAAAGCAGTATTTGGTTTATAAGCGGCCGTAAGATCATGAGTAGCATCTATAATTTGCTTGTTAAATTCAAAAATCGGGTCTTCGAATTCCAATAAATGCTGTGGAATTTTTTCCAAATCTACATCCAAACCGATACATAAAAATGATTTTTTGGCTTTAATCTGTTCGATAAGTTGTTGTTTGTTCATTTTTTACAAAAATAAGATTGTGCAAAAGTACATAATTTATCAGTTTGAGTTATCTTTGCATTTCATTTAATTTAAGTGAAACTCATTTTTGAGAAGTAGATAATACAGACTCAAAAATATAAGTTGAACTAATCCTGCTGAAAAGTAGGATCTCAACTCCTAAACCTTTACAAAAGTATTGTAATCAAGGTTTTTAGTAAAGTTAAAAATATTAATTTTTCAATCTAAATATCATAACATGAGAAGCAAAATAGTAGCAGGAAACTGGAAAATGAACAAAACTTACCAAGAGTCTAAAGCTTTGGTAAAAGAATTAAAAAAAGATATTAAAGAAGTTAAATTAGACAATACCCGTGTAATTATTGCACCTCCGTTTGTTAACCTTCAAAAGGCTTCGAAAAAAACAAAAGATACCCCTATTGAAGTGGCTGCTCAGAATATGTGTTTAGAAGAGAGCGGTGCTTTTACCGGTGAAGTTTCAGCAAGCATGCTTAAAAGTGTTTATGTGGACACCGTGATTTTAGGCCACTCAGAAAGAAGAGAATATTTTGGCGATACAGATGAATTATTAGCTAAAAAAGTAGATACCGCCCTAAAAAATGACATGGAAGTAATCTTTTGCTTCGGAGAAGTTTTAGAAGATAGAAAAAATGGAAATCATTTTAAAGTCGTGGAAGAGCAAATTAAGAAAGCTTTATTTCATTTAACTTCTGAAGACTGGAAAAAAATAATTCTGGCTTACGAACCTGTTTGGGCAATTGGAACAGGTGAAACTGCCAGCCCGGAACAAGCTCAGGAAATGCACGCTTTTATTCGAGGCCTGGTTGCCGAAAGATATATCAGCAGTGTCGCAGAAGAAGTTTCCATCCTTTACGGAGGAAGTGTAAAACCTGCAAACGCAAAAGAGATCTTCTCAAAAGAAGATGTAGATGGCGGTTTGATTGGAGGCGCAGCATTAAATGCAAATGATTTTATGGCTATTGTAAAAGCAATCTAAATTTCACTCTGATCTTTTAAAGAACATAAAACAATTTATATAATCTGCGTTATCTGCGTGAATAAAAAGTACGCTGATTTCGCAGATTTTTTTCAACTTTAAATTTTTTCAAATGAACTACATTGCCTACACATTTTCGATTAAATCAAATGAAATTTTAATTCAAACCGTAAGAGAAATTCTTATTGCCGAATTGGGTGAAGTAGGATTTGAAAGCTTTACAGAAACCGAAGATGGTGTAAAAGCATATATCCAGGAAAAAGACTGGAAGGAAAACATCTTAAACGAAATTTATATTTTAGATTCTGAAGCAGTTGAAATTTCCTATGAAAAGGAAGTGATCGAACAGGTAAACTGGAATGAAGAATGGGAAAAGAATTTCGAACCTATTCAGGTGGATGGCTTGGTTAGTATCAGGGCTCCATTCCATGAAGATCCAAATTTAAAATATGATATTATTATCGAACCAAAAATGAGCTTTGGTACCGGCCATCACGAAACCACACATTTAATGATCCAACATTTAATCAATTTGGATCTGGAAGGGAAAACGGTTTTGGATATGGGTTGCGGAACAGGAATTTTGGCAATTTTTGCAGAGATGAAAGATGCAAAAAAATTAGACGCCATCGATATAGACACATGGTGTTATGAAAATTCACTGGAAAATGTCACACGAAATAAGTGCAATAATATTTCTGTATATAAAGGAGATGCTTCTCTATTAAAAAATAAAAAATATGATGTGATCATTGCAAATATCAATCGAAATATTTTATTGCAAGACATTAAATCCTATGCTAAAAGTCTGAATCAAAACGGAACCCTCTTATTAAGTGGTTTTTACACTGAAGATATTCCGGCAATCGAAGAAGAAGCAAAAAAGCACAATTTAAAATTAGAGAAGAAATTAGAAAGAAACAATTGGGTTGGCCTGAAATTTGTAATTTTGTAAAAAAATAAATGATGATGAAAGAGATTTTTATGACAAAAGAAAAAACTCAAGAAGAACTCGATGTGTTGGAACAAGAAGCAAACCAACACGAAATTATTTTATTCAACGATGACATCCACACTTTTGACTTCGTGATCGATTCGTTAATTTCTATATGCGAACACACCGTTGAACAAGCTGAACAATGCACTTATTTAGTTCACTACAAAGGAAAATGCGCAGTAAAAACCGGTGAATTTGATGAGTTAAAACTAAAATGCACCCTTCTTTTAGAAAGAGGGTTAAGTGCTGAAATTGTTTAAATTATTATTCACGGGGTGACTTGGAGTCACCCCGTGAATTTTTGACTTACTACTCTTCTACTCTTTCAAGTAAAATCTCTAAAATATCTATTGCAGATTTACTAATCTTTGTTCCCGGGCCAAAAACGCCAACTACTCCGGCATCAAATAAGAATTGGTAATCCTGTGGCGGGATCACTCCCCCTGCTATAACCAATATATCTTCTCTGTCATATTTTTTTAATTCTTCAATTACTTGTGGAACAAGAGTTTTATGACCTGCAGCCAATGAGGAAACGCCTAAAACATGTACATCATTCTCTACTGCCTGTTTGGCAACCTCTTCAGGAGTTTGAAATAATGGTGCTACATCTACATCAAAACCGAGGTCAGCAAAACCTGTAGCAACTACTTTTGCCCCGCGATCATGTCCGTCCTGTCCCATTTTTGCTACCATTATCCGCGGTCGCCTGCCGTCTAATTCAGCAAACTTATCAGATAATTCTAAAGCTTTTTTAAAACTTTTATCGCCTTTTATCTCTTTACTATACACTCCTGTAATGGTTTTAATATGAGCCTTGTATCTTCCGAATACTTTTTCTAAAGCCTCTGAAATTTCACCTAAAGTAGCCCTGTTTCTAGCAGCTTTCACAGCCAAATCTAATAAATTTCCTTCATCTGATTTAGCAGAAGTACTTAATTCTTCCAATGATTGTTTTACTAAACGATCTTCTCTTGTACTTTTTACCTTCCCTATCCTTTCAATTTGCGAATTCCTTACGGCATCATTATCAACTTCCAAAATATCAATTTTATCTTCTTCTTTTAGCTTAAATTTATTGACACCTACAATCATATCTTCACTACTATCAATTCTGGCTTGTTTTTTTGCCGCGGCTTCTTCAATACGCATTTTAGGAATTCCTTTTTCAATTGCCTTGGTCATTCCTCCAAGTTCTTCTACCTCCTGAATTAATTTCCAAGCCTTCTCTGCTATCTCATCAGTAAGCTTTTCTACCTCATAACTTCCAGCCCAGGGATCAACCGTTTTGTTGATCTTTGTTTCTTCTTGTAAAAATATCTGGGTATTTCTTGCAATCCTTGCTGAAAAATCTGTTGGCAATGCAATAGCTTCATCCAAGGCATTGGTGTGCAAAGATTGTGTTCCGCCAAAAGCGGCAGCCATAGCTTCTACTGCTGTTCTTGCTACATTATTAAAAGGATCCTGCGCAGTTAAACTCCAACCACTTGTCTGACAATGTGTTCGTAATGCTAAAGATTTCTGATTTTTAGGATGAAATTGATTTACAATCTTTGCCCATAACATTCTACCGGCTCGCATCTTGGCAATTTCTTTAAAATGATCCATTCCAATTGCCCAAAAGAAGGATAATCTTGGAGCAAAAACATCAATATCCATTCCGGATTCTATACCTGTTCTAATATACTCCAATCCATCTGCCAAAGTATAAGCCAATTCTATCTCGGGAGTTGCTCCTGCTTCCTGCATATGGTATCCAGAAATAGAAATACTGTTGAATTTAGGCATATTCTTAGAAGTATATTTAAAAATATCAGCAATGATCTTCATCGAAGGTGTTGGCGGATAGATATAAGTATTACGCACCATGAACTCCTTTAAAATATCATTCTGGATGGTTCCGGAAAGCTGTTCCGGTTTTACTCCCTGCTCCTCGGCAGCAACAATATAAAATGCCAGAATTGGTAAAACTGCTCCATTCATCGTCATGGAAACCGACATTTTATCTAACGGAATTTGATCGAACAAGATCTTCATATCCTCAACCGAGTCAATAGCAACCCCTGCCTTACCAACATCACCTTGTACTCGTTCATGATCGGAATCATAACCACGGTGAGTTGCCAGATCAAATGCAACCGAAAGTCCTTTTTGCCCGGCTGCCAGATTTCTGCGATAAAAAGCATTACTTTCTTCGGCGGTTGAAAACCCTGCATATTGACGTATGGTCCATGGCCTTCTTACATACATAGTGGAATAAGGCCCTCGGAGATTAGGTGCAATACCGGCTACGAAGTCTTTACTTCTGACTTCTGACTTCTTACTTCTGACTTCAATATTTTGGATGTTTTTTCTTGACATGATTTTTTTCTTTTATTTTCTCGCAGATTACGCAGATAAACGCAAATTTATCACTCCTTCTCTCCTTCTCTCATTCACTCCTTCTCCATTCTCTCCTTCTCCAATTTCTCCGACAATCGTTTTGGAATTATTGGTTGAATAGCTGTTTGATGTTTTTTCTTATTTACAAAAGGATAGATCTCCAATTCATCTTCCATCTTATCTTCCGGGTTTGGGTACTTATTTGTTCCAAGTAAAACCAATTTACCGGAATCAAATAACACCTGCTCTTTTTTGGCATTTTCTGCAATTTTTCGTTGAATTGTTCCATCAAAAAGTTGCTTTACAAAACCTCCGCTTTTTTCAATATCTTTAAAAATAAGCAATGCTTTTTCGGCGATTTCATAGGTCAATTCTTCAATATAATAAGATCCTTCGGCGATATCTCCATTTCTAATTTTACTTTCCTCTTTTAATACAATCAGTTGATTTCTTG
>JBDLIB010000174.1:0-5688 GCA_039715085.1 Bacteroidota bacterium
CTTTTCGTGAAAACAGCAATTTACCATTAGCAGAAAGAGTATTAAAAGTATTACAGGCAGCTCAAAATGCAGGAGGTGACATACGGGGAAAGCAATCAGCTGCTTTAATTGTTGTTGGCCCTGAAAAAGTAAAAGAATCCTGGAATGATAAGATCATCGACCTGAGAGTGGATGATCATCAGAATCCAATATCTGAACTAGAAAGATTATTACAGGTCCATCATGCCTATGAGTATATGAATCGTGGAGATCTGGCAGTGGAACACAATGATATGCAAGATGCTTTAAAACAGTACGGAGCTGCACAAAAATTGTTTCCTGAAAACCTGGAAATGAAATACTGGACAGCCATAGCTCTGGCTAATAACGGTGATTTGGAAGCTGCTTTACCAATTTTTAAAGAAGTTTTTACTGCAGATGATAATTGGAGAGAACTAACAAAAAGATTACCAAAATCAGGGTTACTTAATGTTTCTGAAAAGGAACTTCAAAGAGTTTTAAAGCTATGATCTATTAAATAAATTCAGTAAATATGGGACAAAGAAGAAATCATATGCTTTAAAAAAACTGCCTTTATTTTTTAAAATCAATACTATGCCATAAATTTCTATCCGTCTCCAAAAAGTAAAACTGACTGAAAAAGTAGGATTTGAAAAACACAATCTCTCAAGAATTGAAATTATCATGCAACCCGAAAATATCCTAAGTGAAAAAGTCGCCATAAAAGCCGGTTATAAAAAAGAAGGACTACTAAAAAAGGCAATCATCGGTGTCGATAAAAAATTGAAAAATGCCCTTTTATACGCAAAAGTTCTTTAAAGCTGAATCCTTTGAAATGAAAATAACTATTGAACCATACAACCCTAAATGGAGAACCGAGTTTAAAAAAGAACAAACACTTTTACTGGATTCTATTGAAGAATCAGGTATTAGAATCGAACACATAGGAAGCACATCAGTAGAGGGACTCGCAGCCAAACCTGTTATCGATATTATGATAGGCATTAATGATTTCAAAACTGCAGGTCAGCATATAAAAACCATTGAAAACCTAGGATACAGATATATTCCTGATTATGAGGATGTAATGCCTTGTCGTAGATTTTTCATTAAAGAATCGAATGGAAATCGCACACATCATATCCATATGGTTGCTCTTGACTCAGATTTCTGGAAGAGACATCTAAAGTTTCGGGATCATTTAAGAGTAGATGAAGAAGACAGAAACAAATACCAAGAATTTAAAATAAAACTGGCTAAAAAAAATTGGAATAACAGAGACGATTATACCGATGCCAAATCGGAAATTATAAAAAAGATATTGAAAAAAGTAGAATAAGTTATCGGTCAATAATATTTTATTTTACAGGCTCCAATACCAATTTATCTTTTGACTGCTGAATTTCCTCTTTATTCAGCATCATTTTTACAAACTCACCATTTAAATATTTTTGAGCCTGGTCATCATAGTGCTTACTGAACACATTCCCCGATTGTCCGGTAGGTAAAATAGCGACACTGTTTTCCACATCACTAAAATCAACAATCCTTCTGGTTGATGGCCCGCCTCTGACTTCGTATTTCCCGCTTCCGTTTAATGGAAATAATTGATTGTTAATCACTTCATTTCCACCATCGGTTGTAAAAGGCCCGACATTAAAAAAATCTTTTAAAGCATCTACTTTATCGAAGGTATGCTTATGTGTTATTGTTAGAGCCTTATCCCATGTCCATTCCTCCATATTCTCTCCAAACTGACCTTCTAATGCCGTAATTGCTTCATGAAAAGAGGTTGTGAAAATTTCATCCCTGTTCTCTTTGATCTCTTTTGTGGTAATATCATCCCACCAGATGGATTTTCTATTTTGGATCTGCATTGCAATTTGTCGCTTGTATAAATGTGTTTTTAAGAATTGTTTAAACGCTTCCTCTCCCATTTCATCAGCAAAAGTATTTTCCAGAAAGTGATAAATAAATTTATTATAGATGGTAGGAGCTGTATGTGATGATTTATAATCTCCATCCCAGTCCATTAAAATCTGAATCGCTTCTTTTTCATTTTCTGATAAATTAACTTTTGATAGGTTTTCAATAACTGTATTGATGTTTTTTGGTACCACTGAAGAGGTAACATCCATGATCATCTCCTGCATTTCTTCTTTAGTGAAATCATCTTTTGGCTGGATTAAATCAACAATCCTTTTTGCGCGATCTTCGGGTAAATAATAACCAGGATACAACCTCTCATTTACAGCTTTTGGCTGATTATTAGCCGAGTACACATAATTCCAAGGCGGATTGACAGCTTGTGGATTTTGATCAAAATCATGATAAGTTACCTTATCATTCTCACTTTCTAAAATATATTTTGTATTCACATCACTTTCTCTTGAATACAACTTTGCAGCAGCAAACCAGGCAATATTTCCTTTTGCATCTCCATACATTAAATTCAATCCGGGTGCATGAATTTTCTCCACTCCCTTTTTAAATTCCGATAAAGAATTAGCATGTGAAATTTTATAGGATACATCCAGCATATCATTATCGAACTTGGTGTAGACCCAGTCCATGGCAATATTTTCTTCAGAATCGATCAAATCGATAAAATCATTCATCACCGGGCCATGTTTTCCAACTTTTACCTGTAATTCCACATCCTCTTCATCTTTTACTTTAATTGTATAATTTCTTTCTTCATATTTCTGTTCACCATTTTCTGTATAAAAATCAATGTCATCATTTTCAAACATGGTCATTCCATAAGCATAATCATGATTATGGCCTAACAATGGGAAAGGAGTTAGCGACAGGTTAAACCCGTAGATCTCAAAATCAGGAGTTACAATATGTGACTGGTACCAAACGGCTGGTTGTGAAAATTCTATATGCGGATCATTGGCTAAAATCACTTTTTTATTTTTAGTCTTCTTCTCACCTACTACCCAACTATTACTACCTATAAAAGGCGGTACAACACTATTATCTAAAATATCGTCAACAGCAGAAGCAATTTTACTATCAGTCTTATAATCCGGATTGAAATTACCAATCATGGTAGTATTTGGTTCAGACCTTAACCCAAGTTCGACCATATAATGATATCCTAATTTATTTTTTAGGTTTGTCATCAAAGGATCCGTTTTATGTGCCTGTGCAAAGCCGAAACTCATGTACCCGAATACATTGTAGATATCTTTGATAGTATAATTTTCTTTTTCGATTCCTATTAGAGTAAATTCAATTGGTGTTGCTCCGTTTTTTATAAATTGATTAATTCCATCTAAATAAGCAGTTGTTAATTTATAGGCAGTTGTAGTTGTATCCAGTTTTTGGATACTTCTTATCGCAGCTTCTTCAATTCCAATACCTTTAAAGAATTTATCGGTATCAACCATATCTTTTCCAAAAATCTCAGATAATCTTCCTGCAGCAATTCTACGTACCAGTTCCATCTGCCATAAACGATCCTGTGCATGAACATAACCCAATGCTACATATGCATCGTGTTGATTTTGAGCATAGATATGTGGTACTCCGATATCATCAAAATAAACAGTTACTTTATCATTTAGATTTGCAATATTTAATTCACCATCATATTGAGGCTTATTATTATTGACAAAGAAGAAAAATCCAACGGCGAGTATTATCACTATTAGAAATAGGAATTTAAGAATATTCTTGAACATTATTGAGAATTTTGCCAAATATACTTAATGAACTTTGCTTTTCCATCACTTTTAACAATATTTAAGTTTGATGGTTTTCTGTCAGGAGTAGATTTGGGTGTAAAAAAACCTCTAAATAAATAGAGGTTTAAAAAATGACTTTTTTAGTAGTAGTGCTTTTTAATGAAGCAGATTGTTGTATGCAAATATAACCAAAATTATTAAAAACATGATATTTATCATGTTTTCTATTGTGGATCGAAAAAAAATCCGATGCTTCCACACCGGACTTCTAAAACTAAACAAGTTAGTTTTTTGTAAAAAGATTATAGATTAATAGTGATAAATTTCACTCTCTTTCATAAATGGATTTCCTTTAGCATGCAAAGGAGCTTTTGTTAAGGTATTGAAAACACAGAATATGAATAATCCTAAGAAAAATGCTAATGAAGCTATTTCCGGAATACCGATACTCCAGTGATCTCCAACTGTTGCAGGTGAAATTAACTGGAAAATATCCATAAAATGGCCAATTAAAATTAGCGATCCGGCTATGATGATAAACTGGTTTTTACGCTTAAAGTCGCTATCCATTAAAACTAAAAATGGAAGTACAAAATTTAAAACGATCATTCCTAAGAATATTGGTTTATAAGATCCTATTAACCTTGGGAAGAAATAAGCTGTCTCTTCCGGGATATTTGCATACCATTGTAACATAAACTGATCGAAGAAAAAGTATGCCCAAAAGATACTAAACCCGAACATATATTTTGCGAGATCATGTAAGTGGCTATTGTTTACAAAAGGTAAAAAACCTTTACTTTTCAAGTAGATAGTTACCATTGCAATTACAGTGATTCCTGAGACTAATACACTGGCAAAAACATAGAAAGAATATAACTGACTATACCAGTGAGGGTCTAAAGACATTAGCCAATCAAAAGACATGAACAATTCGAAAATTGCAAATATTACGATAAAGATCACTGCAAAATTGAAATTTTTCTTATAAATAGAGATATCTCCACTCTCATCTAATGCGATAGAATTTTTACGCAAAACAAATCTGAAAAAGTTATAAGCCAATAAATAAATAAAACTTCTGATCATCCACCCCGGGGTATTTAACCACCATGTTTTTTCCTGGATAAGTGCATCGTGCTCAGCTTCAGGCCCCATCCACACATACATATGGTTAAAATGTAACCCTGAAGCCAGAATAAAAATAAAAAGTAATATAGACCCGGGTAATATATAAGCCGATATTGCTTCCATCACTCTAAATAAAACGATAGACCATCCTGCCTGTGCTGCCCATTGGATAGCATAAAACACAAGAACCGTAACCGCAATCATCAAAAAGAAGAAAGCAGAAACGAAAAAGGCTGTCCATGGTCTATTTTGCGCCTGGTGTAAAGCATGTTCTAAATGACTTTGTTCTTCTTCGGCACTAACTACAGCTGTTGTTTCATGGCCTGTATCATGTGATTCTTCTGCGTGATGTATCATCTCTTTTACATCATCAGTTGTTTTGGGTGCTGAAAAGAATCCATATCCCATACCCAAAGCACCAAGAATAATTAATACTAAAGAAAACGTTTTTAATTTACTTGAAAATGTATACATTTTACTTGATAATTTACTTTTTGTTTATTACTTATTTTATCAGATCAGTTCTAAGTTTTTCAACATACTGAACAACCTGCCAACGTTCATTATTATTTAGTTGCGAAGCATGTGACCCCATCATATTTCTTCCATACATAATTACATGATAGATACTGCCTCCTGTGATCTCTCTGTCCTTATAATTCGGAACTCCTAAGAATTTTTCATTCAAAACCATTGGCCCTTGTCCGTCACCGGTTTCACCATGACAAACAGTACAATAAATATTGTATAGTTTTTTTCCTTTAGCAAGGTTCTTATCTGATGTCATTATTGGCGACATTAAAGAATCTTTTGCAGATGTATATCCTTCTTCGGTATTTGGATATTCGTAAACCACAGTGCC
>JBDLIB010000175.1:0-5645 GCA_039715085.1 Bacteroidota bacterium
CTTTCGAAATAAAACTTCTACCACTTTCTTCATGTTTTGTCACTACAACTTCATATCCCACATCACTCAATAATTCGATAGTATCAATTCCTACATTTACATCATAATAGTTGGTGTATTCATCCATAAATAAGTACACTTTTCCATTTTTATATTCTTTATTCTCAAAGTTCTTTTTGTTCTTTTTATACCATTTGTAAAATGTAGCATTTGCTAATTTAGGTATGCTTCTTTCAACTGCAATTCCAAAAGCTTTTTTTGCCATTGGGGTATTTAAAATAGCATTTGTCAATTTAGGAGTAATACTACCTAACTTATTCCATTTTACATTATCGGCAAACATTTTTGTTCTAAACGGAATACCATTTTCTTTTTGATATTGGTATAAAAATTCAGCTTTAAGCGCTGCAATATCCACATTACTCGGGCACTCGGAAGCACAGGCTTTACAACTTAAACAAAGATCGAAAACTTCTTTTAATTCTTTGTGATTGAACTTATTAGCTTCTTTAGAGTTAGTTAAAAATTCACGTAAGGCATTCGCTCTGGCCCTGGTTGTATCTTTTTCATCCTTGCTTGCACGGTAACTCGGACACATAGTTCCGCCGGCAGAAACAGGTTTTCTGCAATCACCCGAACCGTTACATTTTTCTGTAGCTCTTAGAACTCCCTGGGAATCAGAAAAGTCATAGATTGTTTCAATTTCAGGTTCTACACGGTCAACTTCATACCGGAGATTTTTGTCCATTGGTAAAGGATCGACTTTTTTACCTTTATTGAAAACATTATCAGGGTCGAAAGTATATTTTATTTTTCGAAGTAATTCATAATTCTTTTCACCAATGACCATCGGAATAAATTCAGAACGAACAATTCCGTCACCATGTTCACCGCTCATAGAACCACCGTATTTCTTTACCATTTTTGCCACATCTGTAGTGATGGTTCTGAAACTTTCTACATCTTTACCTTTTTTCAAATTCAATATCGGGCGTAAGTGTAATTCACCGGCACCGGCATGTGCATAATAAACAGCATCCTGGCCATAATCTTTCATCATATTACTGAACTCACCAATATATTTTGGAAGATCATTTAGCTCTACAGCAGTATCTTCAATACAGGCAACTGCTTTATTGTCACCAACAATATTACCCAGCAGGCCTAAACCTGCTTTACGCAAATTGACAGCTTTATTAATGTCAGATCCAATTAGTTTAGGATGTGCATAACCATATTTGTTTTTTTGCAGATCGGCAATTAAATTATCAGCTAATTTTTGAGTTTCCTCCATTGAATCACTCGATACAACAAGCATTAGAATTGCTTTTGGGTCTCCTTCGACGAAAAAGCGATTTTTCATTTGCTCACGGTTATTTTTGGTGCAATCCAAAATGGTTCTGTCCATCAACTCAGCCATATATAGATTGTGTTTCATCGCAACAACCACTGCTTCCATACTTTCTTCAATTGTATCAAAATGCGATGCTACCATGATACTTTCGCTCGGTGGCAGATCATCCACTTTTACAGTGATCTCTGTAGTAAAGGCAAGTGTTCCTTCACTACCGCTAAGAAATTTCCCTAAATTTAGATGTTCTTCACTATCACTAAATACAGAAGTATTGATCAGGTCATCAACAGCATAACCATTGTTACGTCGGTGGATGCTTTGTTTGGGAAATTCTTTAATGATCTCTTCTCTTACTTCCGGTTTGGAAAGTTCGATAAGTAAAGTTTTATAGATCTTATTTTCAAGATTATTACCTTTGGTCTTTTCAATGAATTCTGATTTATTCAAGGAATTAAAAACAGCGTCAGAACCATCGGATAAAATTGTTTTCAATTCCAAAACTTTATCTCGTGTAACTCCGTATTGAATAGAAGTAGAACCGGAAGAGTTATTTCCAACCATACCACCAATCATACATCGGTTTGTTGTGGAAGTATCTGGGCCAAAAAAGAAGCCATATGGTTTAAGGAATATATTTAAATCATCTCTGATAACACCGGGTTGTACAGTCACGGTTTTATTCTTCTCATCAAAGGCAAGAATTTCAGTAAAATGTTTTGAAACATCAACAATGATCCCATCACCAACAACCTGTCCGGCCAGTGAAGTTCCTGCCGTTCGTGGAATAAGTGTGATGTTTTCTTTTTTAGAAAACTGAATAAGTTCTTTAATATCCTGATCATTTTTCGGATAGCTTACTGCTGTTGGAAGTTTTCGGTAAACCGAACCATCTGTAGCATAAATGCTTTTTAACAGATCATCAAAAAATAATTCCCCTTCAAGTGTATTTGCTAATTGTTCTAACTTCTGATTTATTGACATTTGATACAATATTTTATAAATTTTTAAAGCTAAAAATTATCATGAAACTTTATTGCCGTTTTTTGCATGTTTTTGCGGATGCAAAAGTACAACATCTTTCTCATTTTGAATGCCTAAAATTAAACATTCACTCATGAAATTTGCAATTTGCTTAGGTTTGAAGTTTATGATCGCAGTAATTTGCTTGCCTAGAAGTTCTTTTTTTGTGTAGAGTGACGTGATTTGTGCACTTGAATTTTTGACTCCCAAAGAACCAAAATCAATTTTTAGTTGATATGCAGGTTTGATAGCTTTTTCAAATTTTTTTACATCAATTATGGTTCCTGTCCTGATATCTACTTTTTGAAAATCTTCAAAAGAAATAGTCTCTTTCTCCATCTTTTAGTAATTTTGAATCACTAAAATTAAAAAAATTATGGCACGTACACCTTCTAATATGCTTCCGTTGGGCACAAAAGCCCCCGATTTTATATTACCTGATACAACTTCTGATAAAAACTTAAGTTTAGATCAGATCAGAGGAAATAAGGCGACAGTAATTTATTTTATTTGTAATCATTGTCCGTTTGTAATTCATGTAAATAAAGAGTTAGTGAATATTGCCAATGATTATATAAATAAAGGAGTTGGATTTGCAGCTATTTCCTCTAATGATGTGGATAATTATCCTGATGATGCCCCACATTTAATGAAAAAAGTAGCCGAGGAACTAGAATATTCATTCCCGTATTTATACGATGAGAGTCAGGGTGTTGCAAAAGCTTATGATGCAGCCTGCACTCCTGATATTTATGTTTTTGACGAGTATCATAAGTTGGTTTATCGCGGACAAATAGATGGTTCCAGGCCGGGAAATGATATTCCGGTAACGGGAAAAGACCTTAGAAAAGCTTTGCAGGATCTGCTCGATGGCAGAGAAATTTCAAAAGACCAAAAACCGAGTATTGGTTGTAATATAAAGTGGAAATAGTAGGTTTGGTTGATGGTTGACCGTGTTAATTATTTACAGACTTCAAGTTTTTGGTTAAAAAAAAGTAGAGACACACGGCCGTGTGTCTCTACTTTTTTTTATGGGTTTGTAGATTCGAGTTTCATGTTAATTTTCAATACAAAGCCCGAAACTCGGAACATTTTTATTTTACATCCATCAATTCTACATCAAAAATAAGTGTAGCATTTGGTGGAATTACGCCTCCGGCTCCCTGGCTACCGTAAGCCAATTCTGAAGGGATAACTAATCTGGCTTTATCACCTACTTGTAATAATTGCAAACCTTCATCCCATCCTTTGATCACCTGGCCGATACCTACAGTAAAATCGATTGGTTGTTTACGTGAGTAAGATGAATCAAATACGGTTCCGTCAACTAATTGTCCTTTATAATGAACAGAAATCTGGTTGCCTTTTTCGGCTTTTTTTCCATTTCCTTTTTGGATGATCTGATATCTCAAACCACTATCTGTTTTATCAAAACCGGCAGCTATTTTATCCAATTCAGCATCCATTTGTTTTTTAGCTTCGGCAATTCTTCTTTCTCTTTCTCCTTCAAAAGACCTAAAAGCTTCTATAGCATTGAATTTTTCGGCAGCTTCACCAACTTTGATAATTTCTACGCTTTCAATTTTATCATCTTGAGCAATAGAATCAACAATATCCTGACCTTCTGCAACATTTCCAAAAACGGTATGTTTATTATCTAACCAAGGTGTTTCTACATGGGTAATAAAAAACTGGCTTCCGTTGGTCGCAGGCCCTGAATTTGCCATTGATAAAATACCTGGTTTATTATGTTTCAATTCCGGATGGAATTCATCATCAAAACTATATCCCGGGTTTCCCGTTCCTGTTCCCTGAGGACACCCTCCCTGGATCATAAAATTATCAATAACTCTGTGAAATTTTAATCCGTCATAATATTTTTGACCCTGGGGTTTTGCTGAATTTTCTATGTTACCTTCAGCTAAAGCAACAAAGTTTCCAACCGTACCCGGTGTTTTTTCAAATTCTAAATTTAAAAGTATATCTCCTTTTGTGGTTTTTACTTTTGCGTATAATCCGTCGTTCATAATTTTTGTTTTTAAAGATTCGCAAAGATAATTCTTTTCAAAGAAACTACAGAGATTAAGGAGTTAATATATTTTACTTTCAAGATAATGAGGGTTTGACTAAAAACTGTTTAGCTAATAGTCAAACCCTCATAGGGTATTTCTATGTTATTTTAAGAACCACATTTTCCTTCGCCACATTTCGTCTCTTTCTCCTTTTTATCAACCTTTTTGTCGTTACCACATTTTCCTTCGCCACATTTTTTATCAGATTCTTTTGTTGCAGCTTTTTTGTCATCACCGCATTTACCTTCTCCACATTTTTTATCAGAATCTTTTGCTGCAGCTTTTTTGTCGTCACCACATTTTCCATCACCGCATTTAGAATCTTTATCCTTTTTTTCGGCTTTTTTGTCATCACCACATTTACTTTCTTCAAAATTAGCATAGTAAGCTTTAGTGGACTTGCTGTAATCAATTACAGATTGTTTTTCTAGCTGCTTGACTTTGTTGTCTTTCCAGGAGGATAGTGCAAAAATTCCTACGGTAAAGATCAAAACGAATGAAACAGCCTTTAAATAGTTTTTAGTTGTCATAATGATAAATTTAAATGTTAATTAGTTTAGTTTATTGTTAAGCGAGTATATAAAATATCTATTTATTTTTAATTAGATGGTCAATGCTAAATTTTCCTCCTCCAAATACCAGTAATGTAAATAACATGATAAAATAGTATAGAGGAATTTCAAATCCGTTTGATCCGGCTGCAAAACCATTTGCTAAATGCACTGTAAATATTGCAACAAGCATTACGATCATAAGTGGAATTGAAATAAGCCTTGTTCCCAATCCTAAGAATAGTAATATTACACCTAAAGATTCTGTGCCTGCTGCTAAATATGCGTTTAAAGTAGGGAGGGGATAGCCCATACTTTCAAACCATTGGGCAATATTATCGATATTTCCGATCTTCATTTTGGCCGGACCAAAAAAACCAATGGCTAAAACCAGCCTGATTGCCAAAAGAGGAAAACTTTTCAGGTTCTTTAATTTATCAATTAAACCATTATATTTTTTTTTAAAATCCATTTTATGTTTTATTGATTTAATTATTCTGTCATGAGTAAATATTATTCCTTACAAAAAAATGTGTTTTTTAGTGAAAGTATCTTGGTTAATAGGTGGTAATTTGATAATTGATTGATTTGAAAATTTGAAGATTGGCTAATTTGAAAATTTCTTATTTTTTCTCGCAGATACCGCAG
>JBDLIB010000176.1:0-5623 GCA_039715085.1 Bacteroidota bacterium
TCATGAGTGGTAAGTTGTGTGTTCATATCTTTTAATTTTTTGTTTAGTTAAAGATACTCGACTTACTGCTTTTTCATGGATGCTATAGTTTATGGCGGGTGAAGTGCTAAATATGAGCGAATTAACAATGAATAAACATTGGTGTAAGTTGAAAGATTTGTGTTTCAAAACCGCCACAAAACCATATACCAACCGTTGGCATTCATTAAACCTTTTGTACGAAAAAAATAATCGAAATAGAATTAAGACTTACGAATCCAAATGATTTGGAAACCCTTTTCCTTTTTCAACTTGATGAAGAGGCAAATCGTTTGGCAGCATTTACTTCGAAAAAACCATCTGATAAAAATACTTACATCGAAAAATGGACAAGATTATTATCCGATGAAAAAGTTAATATTAGAACTATACTTTTTAAAAAAGAGATAGTAGGTAGTATTGCAAAATTTGAGATGAACGGTAATGCAGAAATCACTTATTGGATTGGAAAAGAATTTTGGGGAAAAGGAATTGCAAGCAGTGCTCTTAAAAAATTTCTGGAAATTGAAAGAACTAGACCCATTTTTGGTCGAATTGCTTTTGATAATTTAGGTTCAAAAAAAGTACTAGAAAATTGTCAGTTTTCTAAAATTGGAATTGAAAAAGGATTTGCTAATGCTCGTGAAAAAGAAATTGAAGAATTTATCTATAAATTAAAATAAAACAGATACCAATATTAGTAAGAAAATAATATGAAAGCAGTATTTTTTTCATTAGGTAGTCGTGGTGATATTGAACCTTTTTTGGCTTTAGGAGAAATACTTAAAGAAAGAAAATGGGAAGTTGTTTATGTCTTTCCAGAACAGTTTAGAGACCTTGTAGGTAATGACAAGTTTTATGGCTTTACTAAAGAATTTATTGAGGTTTTACTTGCAGGCGAACAATCAAAAGTAATAACAAGTAAAAGCGGTTCGATTTTTAAAAGATTAAAAACACTTTTTGTTTTGGCTAAAAAGTCAATTCGAATTAACAAAGAAATTACTTTGACACAACAAAAAATTATTGACAAAGAACTACCTGATTATGTGTTTTATAATCAAAAATGTGTTTATCCAATAGTCTGGGAGTTTAACAATCCTAACAAAGGAATTTTTGTACATCCGTTTCCTTGTTTTCTTCATAAAGTTGATAATCATTCCATCATTGGTTTTGGTGGCGGTGGAAATTATGGCAGAATATTGAATAGATTAAGTTATTCATTTCAGAGTTTAGCATTATCATTTGCAACCTATTTCACAACAAAAAAGTATCATAAACAACTATTTGGAAAAATTATAAATCCGTTACATATTGGAAAAAGACTACTAAATAAGACCAAATCTTTTTATACGGTTTCTTCTTCTCTCTTTCCTCAGCCTAAAAATTGGAAAAAAAATGCAAATGTGGTTGGCTATTTTGAACGGAATAAAAGTGAAAATTGGGAAGCAGACAAAAGTTTAGAACAATTTATTGAAAAATATGATAAGATTGTTTTTATCACTTTTGGTAGTATATCAAATACCAACCCTACGCAAAAAACAGAAGCAATACTTAGTGCTTTATCCAAACATAAAACACCTGCAATAATTAATACTTCTTGGGGAGGCTTGATAAAACCAGAAAAATATTCTGAACATATTTATTTTGTAAATACCATTCCATACGATTGGATTTTCCCAAAAATGTATGCCGTTATTCATCACGGAGGTTCAGGAACTACACATCTAGCGTTAAAATATGGATGTGCAAGTTTAATAATTCCACATTTTATTGACCAATTCTATTGGAACACCATAATTCATCAGTTAAAAGTGGGAAAAAAAGGAGTGTCAATAAAAAACTTGAATCAAAGTGATTTTGAAGTACTTCTTTTAGACTTATTAAACAATGAAAATCACAAAATAAATGCAGAAAAAATTGCAAAACAAATGCGAGGAGAAAACAATACAGAAAGATTAATGGAACTAATATTAAAATAGAAATAAGAATAACGAAATGCCAACAATGGCTATAGTTAATACGGGTTTTAGTGCTTAACCCAAAGTGAAGTGCCTTGAACAAAGTCCGCAAAATTTTCAATTTTGCGTGTCTATTGAAATAAAGAAAAATTAAAAATTTGGCTAAGTGCAAGTCCGAAAGTTCAGTTCTCTGGAATCCCGTACTAACCATAGCCTAGACGTTGTAGCACATAATGACCCGTCCTGAATAAAGGCTACATAATTCTAAACAATTATGTATAAAAATGACAAAGTAATCAGACGGTACAGTGAACCTTTCAAATTAAAAATATTTCAGATAACGGGGAGAATTTGACGGCTGAAATCAACGAACTATCGCTAGACTTTAAAGGATATGGAGCTTCGGAAATGTCAACCCCAATATATATTGCAAGGAGCTATGTAAAATCATATTTCATAATCGAATTCAAAGAGAATCGATATCGAGTTACAATAAAATCCATAAAATTAGTTCAAAAATATGACGATGGTTTATCCAAGGAGGGAGAAATCTCTGACATGGAACTTTACGCATTGAAAAAGCGGAACACAGAATTTAAAAGTAGTTTTCTGAAGAAACCTTCAAAAATAATAAACTTCACTTTTCAGAAAATTACGAACTTTAAAGAAGCTGATGAAGAAAAATGGTAAAACGTGCTACAACAAAAAATATAGTGCATCTGGCAGAAAGCACTAAATATGAAGATTGTAGCAATAAATAAACTTAATAGTAAATTGGAAAATTGAAGCGTTGAAATGCCAAACGCACCATATTAAAACCGTTGTAGTGCATTAGGGCGAACATGAAACTCACAGAATTAGAATTGAAATTATGAATAAACAAATGAAAAGTTTAACAAAAGGAGCGTCTATTTTTTTAATGATTGGACTTTTTTTGACTGTATCGTGCGGACCAAAGGAATATAAGAAAATACCATTAGAAAGCCTTGACCCAAAATTAAAAAAGACTGGTAGTTTGATAGTAAAAGATATTCTAACTTCAATTACTCATGAAGATGGAGCCAGATACCTTTTGAATAAAGCTTATATGACACCTTTGGTACATGGAAGAATTATGCGCTATATGGATATGTATAATGGAGCTTATGCAATGATTCCTATGACCATTGGAAAAGTATCAACATATAGTTTGTTTCAGGTCGTTGACAAAGGAATAATCAAGACCATGAGATATAAACTTGTAACTGACACAGATGACATGAAATTCATAGAATTAAAAATAGATGTTAATATTGAATACGGATTAGCCGACTATTATTTGTATTTAACCAGTAAAGATGGATTCTTGCAAAGAGAAAATGTTCTACCCAAAGCGATTAAGTAAATACGATTTGGACTAATTGATAACAAAACAACAACTGATTATGAAATTGATAGTAAAGTGCAACAAATGCAGACATGAAAACAAAGCCCCACACCATGTAAGTAATCGTATTGATTATGCTAAGCAATACGGGGATAACTTCTCATTGATGTGTAAATCTTGTAATGAAACAAACGAATATCATGTTGATGATATAAAAGCAGTAGATTACTCATTCGGAGAAATAATTAAGAACAGATTGATAGTCTTTGCAATAATTTTTGTGGTTACTTTAGCATTAGGTTTTTTTGTGGTCGGAATAGCTGGAGCTGTGATTGTTTCATTAATTGCAACCTTGATTTCAATGGTATTTGCCAAGAAAAACAACTATTCAAAGAATCTGATATTTAACAAACACAAATTGAAAGGGCGAGTATCAGGAGCTGGGTTTAGAAAATAGGACGTAAAGAAAAAACGCACTACAACATTTTGTATAAGTAATGGCAGGCGATGTGTTAAATATCAAGGTTTGTGCCCGCTCAAACTGCGTAAGAGTTTGACAGGAAAGTACTACGCAATCTGCCACTACTCATACAATTTGCCGTTATGGGTTATTAACATTGATACAACGAAACATAAATATCTATTGAAAAGTTTTGAAAATTTAAATTATATGAGAAAACAATTATTAATAATAGCTTTAGTTACAATTTCATGCATTGAATCGTATTCTCAGATTATTTTTGAGAATGGTTATTTTATCAATGAATCAAACAATAAAATTGAATGTTTAATTAAAAATATTGATTGGAAAAATAATCCAACTGAGTTTGAATATAAGCTTTCCCAAAATAGTGCAGTTCAAAAAACAACTATTCAAGCTGTAAAAGAATTCGGAATCAATAATGTTTCCAAATATATCAGAGCTAAAACTAATATAGATAGGTCTTCTGATCAAATAGATGAAATGAGTTCTGATAGAAATCCCACATTCAAGGAAGAGTTGTTATTTCTTAAGGTGCTAATTGAGGGGCAGGCATCATTATTCCTTTACATTGATAATAACTTAACCCGATTCTTCTATAAATTGAATGATTCTGAAATAAGTCAATTGGTCTATAAAAGATATTTAAATGACACTAAGATTTTAAATAATAATTACTTCAAACAGCAACTTTTTCTAAAGTTAAAGTGCGAAAAAATAGGAATACATGATATAGAACGTCTCAGCTATTCTAAAAGAGACTTAGAAAAAATATTTATAAAATATAACATATGTAATAGCTCTAATTATATCAAATATGAAAAAAAACAAAAGAAGGATTTATTTAATTTAACCATTAGACCAGGTTTAAATTATAGTAGTTTAGAAATACAAAATTCTACGTCAGGTTCAAAAGATACTGATTTTGGTAATAATGTTGGAGTTAGATTTGGAATTGAAAGTGAATTTATTTTACCGTTTAATAAAAACAAATGGAGTTTAATAATAGAACCAACTTATCAATACTTTAAATCAGAACAGTCAAAGGAAAGAAGCGATGTTTCAGGTGGAATTCTTGTTTCGAAAGCTAATTATGAATCAATAGAATTACCAGTAGGTCTTAGACATTATTTCTATTTAAATGATAATTCAAAAATCTTTGTAAATATTTCATATGTGTTCGATTTTGCCCACAATTCGGAAATTGAATTCTTAAGGCAAGATAATTCTATACTTTATTCTCTAGAAATTGAACCAAGAAGAAATATAGGTATGGGTATAGGTTATAAATACAGGGACAGATATGGTTTTGAAATGCGATATAATACAAGTCGGAATATACTTGGCAATTATATGAGTTGGAACTCTGATTATAGTACAATTTCAATGGTAATTGGATATTCATTATTTTAACAACAACCCATAACAATATATATACCGCATAGGCAAGGTTTAGTATAAACTTGAAAGGTTCTGCTATTTAATAAAGTCCGCAAAGGCAAATAGAATTTTAAGCGCATAAGTTGAAAATTATATTTGCCTTTGCTTGTCGTAACTTGAAAGATTGTGCTATTTTAGTCTTGCCTACGACGGCATATACTAACCGTTGTGTGTCATGAGCAGTGCGGTATTTGAGACTTAAATTCTGACTCACGTGTGGAATATAATATGTTATCAAGTTTGCGGTTTGACCTAAAATCGTAATCTGAAAAGTCGTCTAAAAAAAATCACAGGTTTGTGGTTTGACCTAAAATCTGATTTTGAAAAGTCGTCTAAAAGTAAAATCACAGGTTTGCGGTT
>JBDLIB010000177.1:0-5605 GCA_039715085.1 Bacteroidota bacterium
ATTTAATTTTGCTGAAACCTTTGTTATACCTGCTGCATGTGGTAAATACAGGTTAATTAATGAAAATAATGCCACATGTAAAGTAGTCAAAGCATTTGTAAAATCAGAAAAAGTAGAAAAATGAACAATAAAAAAGTGATATTGATAAGTTTTATCTCTGCATTAGGTGGACTATTATTTGGTTTTGATACTGCTGTTATTTCAGGCACAATCAGGATGGTGAGTAATGAATTTGTTTTAGGTTTAGACCTGGAGGGATGGTTTGTTAGTTCTGCAATTGTTGGGTGTGTTATAGGAGTTTCTGTAGCTGGTGTAATAAGTGATGTTTTAGGTAGAAAAAAGATCTTAATTGCATCTGCAATTTTCTTTATTGTTTCTGCGGTTGGATGTGCTTTAGCAGATTCTATGACTACTTTAATTGTATATAGATTAATTGGAGGAACAGGTATTGGATTAGCCTCAATATTATCACCTATGTACATAGCAGAATTATCTCCTGCGAAACTAAGGGGAAGGTTAGTTGCATTGTATCAATTGGCAATAACTATTGGAATTCTTTCTGCTTATTTATCAAATTCATTTATTGTTGATTTATTTCCTTCCGGGAATACAGATGTGTGGAGATGGATGTTTGCAACAGAAACAGCTCCGGCACTACTGTTTTTTATTACGCTTTTATTTATACCTGAAAGTCCAAGATGGTTATTGTCAAAGAATAGAATTGAAGAAGCAAAAGCTATTCTTTATAAATACTTACCTAAGAGTGAAGCTGATATTCAGGTTAGTTCATCAGCCTTACAGCAGAAGGAAAAAACTAATATTTTCGAAATACTCAGACATAAGTCTTTATTGTACTTATTATTTATCGGGGCGGCACTGGCTGCTTTTTCACAACTTAGCGGAATTAATGCAATAATTTATTTTGGACCGGATATATTAAGCAATGCCGGACTAACTTTAAGCGATTCATTGGGAGGACAAGTATCTATTGGGATAGTAAATGTATTATTTACATTACTTGCAATTTGGAAAATAGATTCATGGGGTAGAAAACCATTACTTCTTTCAGGGATAATTGGAGTGTTTATATCTTTAATAATGTGCGGTTCCTATTTTTTATTTAATATGGAAAGCTCATTCTTGATTATTATCTTTATTACCGCTTTTATAGCTTGCTTTGCATTTTCATATGGCCCGGTAACATGGATAATAATATCAGAAATATATCCTACAAAAGTAAGGGGAACAGCTATGTCAGTAGCAACACTTTCTCTTTGGTTAACTAATGTTTTAATTGCACAGTTCTTCCCAAGAATTAACGCATGGTCAGAAGGAGGTACATTTTTAATATTTGCAGGAATTACAATTGCAGCATTCTTCTTTGTAAAACGTTTTATTCCTGAAACTAAAAATAAAAGCCTCGAAGATATTGAAAAACAACTATTAACATAAACTAATAAACACACTTCATAAAATGAAATATCTATTAACTGTATTATCCATTATCTCCTTTAGCCTGGGATTTGCACAGGTAGGAGATACCATATACTATCAAGGATTTGATCAAGAAATTGGAGGAACTAATTTTGGTTATCATTCGCCTATTCCAGACATAAATACTTCTCTAATATTACGAGGAAAAGAAGAATATGATCCAATTAGTTGGAAAACAGAAGCTGTTCCCAAAAACTACAAGGGTAAGTACATAACCTTTATATGGATTTTTGCTATGGATGTCACTTCAGATCCCTCTACATTTAAATTAAAGGTTAATGGCAAGAAATACTTTTCTTTTGAAAATTCTAAAAAATCAGAACTAGGTATTAGAAGTTTTGAAGGGGAAAAGGGTGCTGAATTGATTTTAAATGCTTCCATGATTGATAAATACAATGACCAAATGGGTTTTGCATTACTAAAGCTTCCTGTTAAGTCATTAACTCCGGGACAGCCGGTACTCCTTGAAATTTCATCAGAAACAATAGATAACGATGCCTGGTATATGACCTATAAAGGAAATCTTATAGATAAAGTTGAAGTATATCAAAACAAAGTAGTAGCGAAAAATGATGGTAAGTTATTCCATTCTGTAAGTGTGGATTTTACTCATATTGGAGCAGAATCTGAGGCAAGTATTACTATAGGGGATGTAAAAAGAATGACCAAACTGAATACCGGATTCAACAAACTTGAAATTTATCTTCCTAAAGTTGATAGAGAAACTTCCTATACTGCCCAAATCAAAGTAGGTAAAAATGATGTTCAACAAATACCTGTTAAGCTTATGCCAGTGAAAGAATGGGAGATTTATCTGGTTCAACATACGCATACCGATATAGGTTATACACGTCCACAAACAGAAATATTACCTGAGCATTTGAGATACATAGACCATGCCCTTGATTATTGCGATCAAACTGATGACTACCCTGATGCTGCAAAATTCAGGTGGACAATCGAAACATCATGGTCGCTTAGAGAGTATCTGAAATCACGACCTCAGGAGCAGATAGATCGCTTGATAAAGCGCTTAAAAGAGGGACGAATAGAGGCAACAGGTATGTTCCTTAACTTTTCTGAGATAATTGATGAGCCTGCTCTGGTAACACAAACAAAGACTTTACGAATGCTTAAGGAGAATGGCGTTGATGTAATTACAGCCATGCAAAATGATGTAAATGGAATAGGCTGGAGTATGGTTGACAACTACCACAATACTGATGTAAAATATCTTACAATGGGAATTCATGCTCATAGGGCACGTAAACCATTTAATAAACCAACTACTTTTTGGTGGCAATCGCCTGCGGGAAACCGGTTGCTAGCCTATAGAAGTGAGCATTATCAATATGCAAATACCTTAGGTATTAATACCAGCGAGCAAGATGTTCTAAGAAATAACATTTCAAAATACCTTAGCGGGTTGGAAGAGAAGAACTACCCTTATAATAAAGTGGCTTTGCAATTTTCAGGATATGTTACCGATAATTCACCTCCCTCTACCGAAGCCTGTGATATAATTAAGGAATGGAATGAAAAATATGAATGGCCTAAGCTGAGAAGTTCTCTGTCTAGTGAATTGCCCGTTTACCTGGAGGAGCAACATCAGGATGAAATACCTGAAAAAAAAGTTGCATGGCCGGATTGGTGGACCGATGGAACAGCCTCAGCTGCCAACGAAACAAAGGTAGTCAGGGAAACACAGACAAGCATGGTTGCTATTACATCAATACTGGCTATGGGTAAAATTATGGGTGTTGCATTACCGGAAGACCTTCAAAATGAAATTGAAGAAGTGTATGATAATATTTTGTTTTATGATGAGCATACACATGGTGCTTCCGAAAGTGTAAGTGATCCGCTGGTACAAAACACTATTAATCAATGGGCTATGAAATCTGCATATGCATGGGAAGCGTCCAAAAAAGCTCATGCTCTGGAAGAAAAGACCCTGGCTCTTATTGAAAGTGCTCTTAACAAATCATCATTGCCAACCATTGCAGTATTCAATACACTGAACTGGAAGCGATCAGATATGGTTGAATTATTTATAGAAAGTACAATTGTTCCGGAAGGAGCTGATTTTACAATAACTGATTCTGAGGGTAGGAAAGTGCCTTACCAAAAATATATGCAACGTCCGGAAGGGGCATATTTCGGTTTGTGGGTTAAAGATGTACCTCCTATGGGATATAAAGTTCTTCAAGTCAATTCCGGGAAAACAAGTAATGCTATTCCTAAAGTAAAATCAGAAGCTTTTGAGAACGAATTTTATAAAATAAGTATTGATGAAAAGAAAGGGGTTGTTAGTCGGATTTTCGATAAAGAACTCCAATTGGAGCTAATAGACCCCAATGATACCCTGACATTGGGTCAATTTATATACGAAGAACTGGATAACCGCCATGAGTTGGAGCGCCTTACTGCCTCAAATAGAGATACGGTATACAAACCAATCGGACTAAAACGAACACTCATGGACAATATCAGGCTAACCAAAAGAACAAACGGTGCAATTTATAATAGCATCTTCTTAAAAGGAGATATGCCTGTATGTACTGATTATAGAGGTGTTAAAATTGAAATCAGGTTGTATCATCACCAAAAGAAAATTGAATTTTTATATGACATGATAAAACTTCCTGTTACAAGCCCCGAAGGAGTATATATAGCATTTCCATTTCATCTTGACAAGGGAAATCTAGCATTTGAAGTCCAGGGAGGCGTTGTTTATCCCGGTATCAATCAATTGGAAGGTAGCTCCTCTGACTGGAATACCCTTCAGAATTTTGCCTCTGTACGAAACGATAAGGCACAAATTGTGTTCGTTAGTGATGAGACTCCTTTGGTTCAATTTGGTGCTATCAATACCGGAAGATATTACTATCGTCTAAAGCCAAAAACCAATCATATTTATTCATGGGTGTTAAATAACTACTGGGTAACTAATTTTAAAGCCAGTCAGAGGGGAGAATTACAATGGACTTATAGCATCACATCAACAGACGATAATTCTGATATGGCTGCCACTAAGTTTGGTTGGGGTAGTAGGATTCCGTTTAAATCAAGGATTATGCTACCAACTGTCGGGGTTAATAATACTGAATTACAAAGTAAATCATTAATCAATCTTGATATTCCTAACTTATTGATGGTGAGCGCTTCACTCTCATTAGATAAAAAGGGTATTATTTTACATTTAAGAGAGGTAGAAGGAGATCATGCAATGATTGATATTAACAGGTTGCTGAAGGAAACCGGCGCCAGCTCAATACATGAAGTAAATGCCCTGGAGGAAGATCTTACATTGCTTACTGCTCCTTTATTATTTGAACATTATGAGACAAAATTTATTAAATTGAATTTTGAAAGATAATATCAATTGATATCTAGTTTTTAAAAGTATATCTTTCTTATTTGTAAATTAAAGTCTATTGAATAAATTAGCGGTACCAACAGCAAATACATCATATGCATGAAACTTCACCGATTAGATAGAAGTAACTTACAAAACAATTCCTTTTCTGTGAATCATAATAGCTATCCAAATTTTTTAAGAATCTGGCATTGTCATGAAGAACTGGAATTAGTTTTGATATTAGAAAGTACAGGGACGCTGTTTATTGGTGATGGTATTCAAAAATTTAAAAAAAATGAACTTGTTTTAATAGGCAAAAATTTACCACACATGTGGCGTAATGATGATATTTATTTTGATTTATCTTCAAATCTAAAAGCTGAAGCTATTTCTATCCATTTTAAAAAAGATTTTTTAGGACTAAATTTTTTTCAAAGCCCGGAAATGAGTGACATATCTAATTTATTAGAAAGATCTGGTTATGGCATCAAGTTTTCTAATTACGATCCTAAGATTATTGAAAAAGTAAAAAAACTTAATACTTTAAATGGTTTTGAAAAATTAATGGAATTAATGGCTATTCTAAATATATTGGCCAAACATAATAAGTATGAGTTATTATCAAGTGAAGGCTTTTTAAATTCATTCAACAGATCAGGAAATAAAAATTTGGATAAGATTTACTCTTATATCTTTAAAAATTTTAATAAAACAATTAAACTGAAAGATGTAGCAGAGGTAGCAAATATG
>JBDLIB010000178.1:0-5531 GCA_039715085.1 Bacteroidota bacterium
CTCACCCAAAACTGTAAAAACAGTTTTGACCTCTCCTCAAGGAGAGGTTTAACCGGAAACCCCGAGGCAAAGCCTCGAGGAATTCTTCCTGATTAAATAAAAACATAAAAAAAACTGTCTTAAAAAATAATTTTTAAGACAGTTTTTTAATTTTTAAAATAGAACTCTACCAACCTAACTTATATCCAACCCCCACACCAAATAATAATGGGTCGATATCGACCTCTGCAGGAATCTTTCCAAGTTCACCTGCATTTACAACAACATCTGTGGATAACATTAATCTTTTCACATCTAGATTAATAAACCAATTTTCGTTGATATCATAATCTACACCGGCCTGGAATCCAAACCCAAACGCAGTATCATAATCCATATCAACAACATCACCCTCATCGATTCCATAAAACAATGTAAGGTTTACACCTGCTCCAACATAGGGTTTGAAATTACCTAAGTAAAAATGGTATTGTAATGTTAATGTAGGTGGCAATAACCATACATGCCCCAGGTCTACATCTCCTAAACCATCAATATGAACATCAACATCATGTTTTGATGTACCTAAAATTAACTCGGCGGCTAAATTCTTATTAAAAAAATAAGTAAAATCCAGTTCGGGTATAAAAGTATCTGAAACGTTTACTTTTGCTCCATCCAGATTATCACCTACACTAGGAGATACCCAAACGCCACGGGCCCTAACGAGCCATTTAGAATAGTCATCAGATTGCGCATACGTTGTCACAACCATTAAAAATAGGAAGAAAATTCCTGAAATTAATTTTTTCATAATTTTGAGTTTTTTGAATTTTGTTTGATAAAATTATATTTTTTTTAAGAAAAACACATGACATTTGTCAGTTTTACAACAATTTAAAGATAATAATATCTTTTTACCTTAAAAACTTGCTCTTAATTGTACTGAACCGGTATGGATTGTATTTGAATTTTCTGATTTTCTACCAAAATAATTCAGATTGAGATCTAAATATGCTGTGAGTCTTTTTTGGAAGGTCAATAACCATGTAGCATTATTACCCGGCTGTAACCCTTCAAGCATCTGATAAGCAACCGGTGAATTCCGGTCTCCAATAAAAGTATTATTGATCCAGTTAAAATTTGCTGTTAAGGAAAGTTTTTGCCTGTTATTATATTGAATATTTGCACCCAGCACGTGCATTTTCAGGTTTTCAAGATCGCTAATTTGGTTCTCTTTATCTTTATAGGAATACAAAGCCTCCATCCTCATATTCTTACTTTGAATAAAAGAGACCTTTGGCTGTAGGTCAAAACTTTTCAAAATATAATTCCTGTTAAAATAAGTATCTGACTTACTGATGTTCTTATTTATCTTTCCCTCAAAATTTAATAACCAGAAGTGGCCTAACTTATGATTAAACTGCAATTGATGACTTTTTAAATGATTATCCTGATCACTAAATGAAAAGAGAGATTTTTTCCTTGTATTATAGTAAATATAACCTGTACTGAATTTTTGCAAGCCCCTGTTAAAGAACAAACTATTTTTAAATTGCAGATCCAGGGCAAGAAGGTCATTCTCATCCGTATTAAAAGGATTGAAATTTAAAGAACCATCGTTTCTTTTTTCATTTGCATTGATCAAATAAAATACCCGCTCACTAAAATGAGAAATGAATTTTTTAAACCCTTCGCTATTTTGCCATTTGTTTGCATTAAGATTTAAAGATAAACTCCATTTATTCTGATTGGTCTTAATATACTTTACACTTGGTAACAAGACCCTTACAAAAGTAGCCTCGTCCTGGAATTTTGCAATTACAAATTCATCCAACTCCTGAATTTCATTGTTATTGAAATCAATCCAGTTATAAAATCCTTTACCCGGTTCTACTTCAACATAGATAAATTCTTGCTCAGGCAGAGTACCTGAGTTTGTTTCATAAACCGTATTAAAAGAAACCAGATCATCCCATAGATTTTGCCTGTACTGAAGACGGGAATTCAAACTTTTTTCATCTTCTTCATACATATTATCAACAAGCCTTAAATTTCCATAAAAACTGAGGTCGGTATTTCTTTTTTGGATCAATTTTGAATGTATATAAAAAGTATTTGCATTATTAACCCTGGTCAAATTACCTGATCTTACACTATCTACTTTTTGGTAGTTATAACCTATTTCGGTAAAGACCGCAGTTGAATCACCAAATCCATAAAAACCCTCCAACTCTGCAATTTTATGACTTAACGGATCTATTTTTTTTGTTAAATTATCAGTTTGTTCATTATTTTCATAATTTAACTTTCCTCCTAACCAGCTCTTTCTAAAGTTGTGTTTCACTCTAGAGTTCCACCTGTAAAATGTACTATTTACTATTTCTGAATCACTATTCATTACACTTCCGGCAATATTAACCTGTGTATTATTAAAAAACAAGTCTGATAATAAAACATGCCTGTTCCCTGTAAAATCATCTCCTAGTTTTAAATTTTGATATTCATATTTGATAATTCCAATACTATCGTTTTTCAGATCAAATCCTCCGTTAAAAAATTGTTGCTTCACATTAATCAGATCAGTCTTTGAATAATTAATATTCCAGTCTCTGCCAAACTCAACATTTCTATACCTTTCAACAGTTTGAAAATTATCCGAAATATGCTCGTAATCCACGTTACTTTTTAATTTCCATTTATTATCAAAATAAATTTGTTGCCAATTAATTTTTCCTGCAAAACCATTGTTATTATCATCATCTAAACCTGAAAATAAATTTTGGTCCTTATTACTAAAAGCCAATTCACTTTTAACCAAACTCTTTTCGGTTGGTTGATAACTGATATCTAAATCTGCAATTTGTAATTTTTGTGGTGCTACAAGCAAAATAACCGGTGCATATTCTCCTTGTTTAATATCATTGACAGGCAATACATATTCATAAACTCTTCCGGGCGCTAAAGTTGTTTGAATGTTATAGTTCCCATTATTCGGTCCAACATAACTAAATCGGACTCCATACAATTCATCTTCAGGATTATTGGAATACACAAAAAATTCACTTCCGTTCTGAACCACTTTTTTATACAATATTTTATTGTCTGAATAACTTTCCGGAACAGCAGAAACAGAGGCCATATTACTTTTATCATCTCCTGCATCAGCCAGGATCTGTTTTTGCTCCTCGTTCAGATCCTGCTGAATGGTTTTACTTTTTGCATCGGTTTCATTATAATATTTTACGGCTATTTGCAGTTTATCCGAACTAACTTTCACACCATCATAGGTGACAAACCGGGTATAATTATTTTCAGCCACTTGAAAATCGACTGTAAACCGCATATTTGAATTTACTGGATATATGGATGTAAATGAAATTTCGCCGGTATTATAATCGATCATATAATCAAAATTCTCGCCTCTTTTCAAAGGAACTCCGTTAGCATATACAGTTTCACTTCCGGAAACAATTAAAAAATATTGTTCATTATTTTCTCCCAAAATCTTATATGGCCCCTGGCTACCTTCAATTCCAACAAAATTATAACTTGTAAATTTACCTCTCACCAGTCCTCCGGAAGCAAAAACATTAGTTTTACCAAAACTATTTTTAATATTAGCATCAACATTAATACCTGCAATTTTTTTGTTGAATTTCATAAAATAACCTCCCCTGTTATATAAATCGATATCTCCTGCCTTTATATTCCAGTTCTTTGCAAACAACTCGATAAAAACCCTGTCAAATTCATCAAGCCTTTGGGTATAACCTCCTTCCTGTAAGGGTATATTATTATCGGTTATAGAAGCCCTAATCCCAACATCATTTCCTAAACTTCCTTCAATCTGCAAGTTGAAATTTGAATTCACTACTGCATCCTGATTGTTCCCAAAAGTTACACCACGAGACAGGCTTCCACTACTGTAAATACCATCAAAAAGTTTTTCATCCTTTCTTCTGTTATTGTTACTTGCAGAATACAACATTGTTAAATCTGTCGTTTTGGGAACGATCAAATTTTTATTGAGAGCAGTGTATTTTTTGGTCAGAAAATCGGGTAAAGGTTCATATTCGACCTTTATAAAAGTGACATATCCTTTCAAATTATTTTTTAAGATCAATCGTGCTTTTGCAAAATCAACCTTATAATTATCCTGACTGATCAACTCTCCATTTTTATCAAAAACTTTAAAATAATTCGGACTAATACTCAATGAATCTATGTGTAAAGTATCCGTAATCTGTGAAAATGTTTTGGATTTTATATTTGAAGATATAGTTTGTGCCTGTGTTAAAAAACACGAGAAAAAAATAATCAGAAGCAAGATCTTTCTCATAACATTTCGATAGGCGAAACAAAAATAGAGAAACGGATGAAAAAAATGATTAAAAGATTCAAAGATTAAATGATTAAACTTTACAAAATTTATGAAAGAACAGTCTAATTTAAACCTTTCCGTATTGCAGAAGAGAAAAAATTGAGAATGATGGCCAGAAGACCGTAGCCCGAAGACGGAAGTGATTGAACGATGTAACAGCGGAACGGTTTTCATTATTAACTTGCAGTAACCAGGTACAGCCTGCAGTTAATTAGTTTTTAATTATTGATTATTGAACAGCAAAAGTTTATCTGTTATTTTAAAGAAATTAACTCTTCGAGGTCTGTCGACTCTCGAAGGTTGAATTGACCTTTCAGAGTCTTTAGTCCTGAAAGAGTCAGATATCTTAAAAATAAAACCTTTCAACCTTTATCATGGAAGTACATACCAAACGATAGAACGAGGTTATCCTAAAGGAAACTTTGCTTGAAAAAACATGATAAATATTAACAAAAAGTGTAAACAATAATCAGTATGAGTTTCAGAAAATCTCAATCCTAAATTTTTAGTCATTGAATCTTTCAATCATTCAATTCCTTATACATCACAAAATGACCTCCAATTTGAGGAATATCAAATTCTTTTCCTATCGTTTTAAAACCTTGTTTTTTATAAAAATTAAGGACAGCTACACGAGCATTACACCAAACAATATCAGCTCTCTTTTCTTTAATTATCTCTATTGATCTGGTAACCAATTCTCTACCAAAACCCTTTCCTTGATAATCGTTTAAAGTAGCCATCCCCCGAAGTTGGTATTGGAAACCAGTAAATTCTTTATAACCTGCTTTCATTAAGCTTAAAATACTCACCAATTTATCATCTGTAAAAAGTCCTAAATGAATTGTATCTTTATCAAGATCACCTGTGAATTTTGTAGAAAGATCCATATTCTTACGAAGCTCTTCTTTTCGAATATTATAAGTCTCTTGAGCTGTTATTTCTTTAATTTCCATTGTTTAAAAAATTACACACTCACGGGGTGAATATTTTCGCAATGAAAATATTCACCCCGTGAGTAAAACGGTACTGAAACTGTTCACTATTAATTGTTTACTACTCAACACTCACTGCTTACTCGCCTTCTTACTTCCTTTATACATTTCGTATTTTACAAATCTGCATTCCAGTTTACCGTTATATACCTTTATTTTTTTTGAAGTTCTAA
>JBDLIB010000179.1:0-5521 GCA_039715085.1 Bacteroidota bacterium
AAAAAAGAGTCCTTCGTTATACAATTTATCGATATTTGGAGTTTTAAACTCCTTCTGTCCTAGACAACTCAGGTCGTAATAACTCATGTCATCTGCCAGAATAAATATGATATTAGGTTTGCTACTGCTTAGGCTATTATTTTTGCACCCGGTAAAGGTAAATAATAAAAGAATTGAAATGCCGATTAAAAAACTATCTGGAAGTTTCATATTTTGAGTTTAGTTTAATTCTGAGTATGCGAATTAACACAAAAATATTTATTTATAAAATATTCTGGTTCTATTAAACACCATACGATCTATATATTTACAAATTAAATTAACCCGTTTAGCTTTTTAACCGCTAAACGGGTTAAATTTTTATATAGTATCAATATCTGCCTGTTTAATTTTTTAGAATACTGACAGATATTTTAGAAGGTCTTTTAGCATCATGATAGATACGATGTGTAGCCTTAATAAAATCTTTCTCCTCTGCCTCATAAATATTTAAAAACTTCTGAGGATTTATATCTACTAGTGGAAACCAGGAATTTTGTACCTGGATCATAATTCTGTGTCCTTTTTTAAATTGATGTGCAGTATCTGGTATTTCGAATGAAACTTCTGTAATCTCATTAGGTACAAAGGGTTCCGGTTTTTCAAAACTATTTCTGAATTTTCCACGCATAACTTCCCCTCTTACCAACATTTGATAACCTCCCATAGGTACATTTTTATCATTCTCTGGATAATCATTTAATTGATCCGGGAATACATCAATCATTTTTACAATATAATCCGCATCCGTACCGGTTGTACTAACATAAAAACTAACTTTTAGAGCCCCTGTTACAGTAATATCTTCTTCTAAAATTTCTGTTTGGTAAACCATAACATCTGGCCTGCGGCTTGCAAAGCGTTGGTCATCGGTTAAATATTCTCTTGTCCTGCGCAAATGAACATCCTCAGTGTATGGTACAGGTTTATTAGGATCGACTACATATTCATCATAGCAATCATCGGCTAATGGTTTATCAAAGGAAAGCTGTTCATTGCACCCTAAATACAGGTTTTTTGTTTCAACATTAACAGGTGGCCAATTGTCAAAAGATTTCCATTTATTAGCCCCGGTAATAAATATGGAAGCTTCCGGTATTTTCATCTCGCCTTTATTCTTTAAATAATAATTAAAGAACTGCAATTCGAGATTCTTATAATGTTCGGATGTATTGCTGCCAAAGTGTATATTTCCAAGTTTTTCTCCATTTCCTCCGGCCCATTGACCATGACGCCATGGCCCCATTACTAACCTGTTATGATTTTTATTATTCTGTGTTTCAATAGCCTCGTATGTATTTAGAGGCCCATAAAGATCCTCTGCATCAAACCAACCACCAACTACTAAAACAGCAGGTTTAACATTTTTAAGATGTGGAAGTACGTTGCGTTCTTTCCAGAATGTATCATAATTAGGGTGTGCCATTAAATCAGACCAGAATTGTATCGTATCACCAAAATATTTTTGTTGTACATTCTTAATAGGTCCGATATCTTTATAAAAGTCATAATTATCATTATTTTTATATGAGAAAGATTTATTTCTTTTTCTTGTTGGTTCTGGTCTTGGCTTTCCAAAAGATGAATAAAAATTAAAAGCATCCATAAGAAAAAATGCCCCGTTATGGTGGAAATCATCTCCTAAAAACCAATTTGTAACAGGTGCCTGAGGTGAGACAGCTTTGAGTGCCGGATGGGCATCAGGTAAAGACATGGTTGCATAAAAACCTGGATAAGAAACACCAAAAATACCAACAGAACCATTATTGTTTTCAATATTCTTTACTAACCAATCAATTGTATCATAAGTATCGCTGTTTTCATCAATTTCTTTTTTCTTTTTATTTGGGTTATATGGACGTACATCCATAAATTTACCTTCACTCATGTATTTGCCCCTAACATCCTGAAATACAATAATATATTTTTCACTTAACAAGTGTGTCATATTTTGTAACCTACCGGAATATTTGTCTTTATTAGGTTCACTGTTATAAGGAGTTCTAACAATTAATATTGGGTAAGATTCTGTCTTGTCATTTGGAGAATATACGGAGGTAAATAAATTTACACCATCCCTCATTGGAATATATTTTTCATTTTTATCATACTGGTTCTTGATCCAGTCACCGGTAATTTCTTGTGTATTACCGAAATTAAATATTAAAAGGAACAGAAGTAGGGTGGAATAAATCTTTTTCATCTTTTATTTTATTTGTTTTTTATAAGAGTAAATCTAATTATTTAATCAATACTCTCAAAATATATTTCAGCTACTTTTGTAACATAATATATTAATAATCAATATGTTTCCTCTGAAAAAGTAATGAAAAAGTGTAGAGAGAAGTATATGTCTCCATTTCAGGCTAATATCGATAGGAAAAAGAATATCTCTTAAAATATTTGTATTAAATTGATAATAAGATTTGTAATCTTAACACTAATGAATTGATTTTAATCACATGATATCTTGCAAATTTTAATTAACTTTATAATAGTTACAAATTAAACTTTTATCTGATGAAAATTTTAGTTCCAACAGACTTCTCTAAACTGTCATTGATAGCTATTAATTATGCGCTGGACTTTGGCGAAATTATTAATGCAGAATTCATTATTGTACATGTCGTAAATACTAAAACACCTAATATGGCTAGAATAGAGTCAAAAAAACTAGGTGAAGCAATTAGAGAATTTGCAGAAAAGGATATGGTACAATTAATTGGGAAAATAAAAAAAGACAGAAAAGATCATACCAAAATAACACATAAAATAATCTATGGATTTTCTTTTGAAAATGTTATTGAGGAATTTGCATTAAAGAATGATGTAGATATAATTATTATGGGTACAAAAGGAGCTACTGGTCTTAAAAAAATATTTTTTGGAAGTAATGCTACATCTATTATTGAAAATAGTAGTATTCCTGTACTCACAATTCCTGAGTATGCTACATATAATAGTTTAGAAAATATTGTATATGCTTCAGACTTGATAAACCTGGAACAAGAGTTAGAAAAACTTATACCTATTGCGGTTTTATACAAAGCTTGGATTCACGTACTTCATATTACCAGCAATATAGAGGAGGAAGATGAAAAGACAAAGCTAATGGTTTCAAAACTCGAAAAAAGATTCAACTATCCTAAAGTTAAAATACACGAAGTAGTGAATGAAGATATTGAGGCCGGTATTAATCAATACATAGCAGATATTGATGCAGATATGTTAGCAATGTATACGCATCATCTAACGGTTTTTGAGCTGTTATTTGGAAAAAGTATAACTCAAGATATTGCATTCCAAACTCGAATCCCCATGCTAACATTTCAAAAAAGTTAGAATTATGGCTGCCTGACAATTGGAGTAGTAACAGGGAAATTCCAAAGTACATGACAAAAATTCTATGTTGCCTTTTTAATAAATAATATTCGACCCCTCAGGGGTCGTTATTTCGTATTTATAATTAAATTTCTTTTACAAATATCTGACCTCTCTGAGGTCTATGCGCATTTAAGGGATATTAGCCAATTAAAGATGAGTCCGGAGGACTCAAACATTTATAGTTTTAATTTATCAATATTGTGCGACCCCAGAGGGGTCGTATATCTATTCAAAAGAATTAGCATGAAATCATTGCAATTAATTTTTGTCATGTAGACATGTTAAATCCAATTATTTTCAAAATCAAAAGCATTTCATAATATTTCATACTTCTTTTTGATATAACTTTGTTCTATGTCAAAGGTTAAAAAGATCCATACTTCAAAAAACTTAGAATTTTACTCTGTTTCTACAGAAACCAAGCTGGAATTACCAATTGTTGATGAGGGTATTAGTGCCGGTTTCCCAAGTCCGGCCGATGATTTTTTAGACCTTTCCATTGATCTGAACAAAGAGCTGATCAAAAACCCATCTACCACCTTTTACGGTAGGGTAAAAGGAGATTCAATGATCAATGCAGGTTTAAATGAAGGTGATTTGTTAATTATTGACAAAAGTCTGGAACCGGTTGATAACAAAATTGCCGTTTGTTTTATTGAAGGTGAATTTACGGTGAAAAGAATAAAAATTGAAGAAGATATAGTTTGGCTGGTAGCGGAAAATGAAAAATATGCTCCGATAAAAGTCACTGCAGAAAATGACTTTTTGATCTGGGGTATTGTAACGAATGTGATAAAATCCCTGTAGATGTTTGCCTTAGTAGATTGTAATAACTTTTACGCTTCCTGTGAGCGGGTCTTTCGTCCTAATTTGAATGGTAAGCCGGTTGTGGTGCTTTCCAATAATGACGGATGTGTTATTGCACGCAGTAATGAAGCAAAGACATTTGGGATCCCAATGGGCGCACCGGCTTTTAAATTTAAAGAAGTATTTACAAAGAACAGTATTCATGTATTTTCATCCAATTATGCCTTGTATGGAGATATGAGTAATAGGGTAATGAATCTACTTTCTTCTTTTACACCTGATATTGAAATTTACAGTATTGATGAAGCATTTTTACAATTTAAAGGTTTTGAGAAATTTGATTTACAAGCCTATTGTGAAAAGATTAAAAGAACTGTTGATAAAGGAACAGGTATCCCGATAAGCATTGGTGTTGCACCTACAAAGGCACTTTCGAAAGTAGCAAACCGGGTTGCTAAAAAGTTTCCTGAGAAAACAGGAGGTGTTTATATCATGGATTCAGAAGAGAAAAGAATTAAAGCTTTAAAATGGCTGGCAATTAGTGATATATGGGGAATTGGCAGGCGGCACACCAAACGGTTGCAGTACAGAAATATTAAAACGGCATTTGATTTTATTAATTTACCGGATGCCTGGGTACGAAAACAAATGAGTGTGGTTGGTTTACGGTTAAAACATGAATTAGAGGGGAAAGCATCATTAGGCTTGGATAAGGTTAAAGCGAAAAAAGCCATTGCAACGACACGTTCATTTGATCATATGTGTTCGGACTATGAGACATTAAGGGAGCGCGTAAGTACTTTTGCGGTAAGTTGTGCTGAGAAATTGCGCAGGCAGAACAGTTGCTGTAATTTGATAATGGTTTTTATCCATACAAACGGATTCAGAAAGGATTTACCACAATACCGGAAAAATATAATGGTACAAACCAATTACCCTACCAATTCGAGTATTGATATTGTAAAACTAACCGTTAAAGGACTGGATAAGATCTATAAAAAGGGTTATCAGTACAAAAAAGCAGGGGTTATCGTTATGGGAATTACTCCTGAAAACCAAAAGCAGCTTTCATTTTTTACAGAAGAAAATCCCAAGCATCATAAACTAATGGAATGTGTTGATGGTTTAAACAGAAAGATTGGACAGAATAAAGTAAAACTTGGAAGCCAGTCATTAGGAAGACAATGGAAAATGAAGCAGGAGCAATTATCACCCAGATATACTACGCAAATAGATGAAATTATAAACGTTTTTTGATATGTGTTTTCACAGTAAACAAACAAAATCGGCT
>JBDLIB010000180.1:0-5497 GCA_039715085.1 Bacteroidota bacterium
TTAAGATTTATGATAAAAAAGGCTTATTTGAAAAAGATATTTGAGTTCTATGTTTTTAGTAATATTCATGTAGCTTTAGCTGTTTTTAGCCTTTCCTATCTTACATTATATGAGTTTCAGTTAGAGGATCAGCTAATTACAAGATTTAATTTCTTAGCAACATTTATAGCTTATAATTTTATACGTTATTTTGAAATTGATAACCAGAGTGATTATTATATTCAATGGATTCAAAGAAATAAAAATAAGTTAATATTACTTATTTTAATTGGATTAATATGGATGATTGAAATTCTTTTTAAAATTGAACATCGAACACATTTATTTATACTTCCTTTTGTGTTTACTTCCTTTTTTTATGTAGTTCCTTTACCATATTTTCGCTTAAGGCTGAGATACATTGCTTCGATAAAGTTGTTTTTAATTGCATTAACCTGGGCAGGAGTTACCGTTGTCTTGCCTTTGGTTCAGTGTGAATATGAATTTACATCCAATAGTTTTATTGTTTTATTCCAAAGATTTCTTTTTATCCTGGCTTTAACGATTCCTTTTGATATTCGTGACCTGAAAATTGATAGTAGTGAAATAAAGACATTACCACAATCTATTGGGGTTGATAAATCGAAAATTGTAGGAACAATAAGTTTGCTTATGTTTTTTGTATTGGAATTATTTAAACAGCCTTTGATCGAAAAATCTTTTTTGGAGATAGCCGTAATTACTGTTATTTCCTTGCTGTTTTTGAATTATTCGAGTAAAAACAGAAAGTTATTTTATACAATATTTTGGGTTGAGGCCATACCGATATTCTGGTTGGTTTTGGTATTGATTTTTCGTAATTTATAGTTTACCCGCATTATTGAAGTGAATTTCGGGGATCCTTTAAAACTGTTTGAAACAAAAAAACCTCCAATTTCTTGGAGGCTTATAAAAATTATAGAGGAAAGTTGTTTATGAAAAATATTTTTCCATTTTCTTTTTCTCTTCAGCAGCCAGTTCAGCATCAATTAAAACTCTACCGCTGTGTTCATCAGTAATTATTTTTTTACGAGAAGCAATTTCAACCTGGCGCTGTGGTGGTATTGTAAAGAATGAACCACCTGAAGCACCTCTTTCAATAGAAACTACAGCTAAGCCGTTTCTCACATTTGAACGGATCTTACGGTAAGCATTTAATAATCTTTCGTCGATCAACTTACCAAATTCTTCAGATTTTTTACCTAAAACAGCTTCTTCCTTTTCGGTCTCTTTTAAGATATCAGAAAGCTCATCCTTTTTATGTTTTAAATGAGTTTCTTTCTCTTTGATTTTTTCTTTGGTAGCATCAATTACCTCGTTTTTTTGAGATATTTTTGCTTTGTACTCTTTGATTCTTTTTTCAGCTAATTCTATTTCAAGATCCTGGTATTCAACCTCTTTGGTTAAAGAGTCAAACTCGCGGTTGTTACGAACATTTTTTTGTTGTTCTTTGTATTTTTTTGATAAGCTGTTTGCTTCTTCAATGATATTTTTCTTATTGGTAATACTGGTTTCCAGATTTTCAATATCGGTATTGAAATTTACCAATCTTGTTTGTAAACCTTCTACTTCATCTTCTAAATCTTTCACTTCAAGAGGCAATTCACCCCTTAAGTTTTTTATTTCGTCAATTCTTGAATCGATAAGTTGTAAATCGTATAAAGCTCTAAGCTTTTCTTCTACGGTAACTTCTTTCTTTTTTGCCATTTCTTAAAAGTAGTTGATTGGATTTGTATTATTTTCTGATAAAATGATTGCAAAATTAATCATTTTTTTTGTAAGATAATCAACTAAAAGGTTTTTTGTGAATTGTTCACTTTCATAATGGCCTATATCAGCTAAAATTATCTTGTTTTCGGCTCTAAAAAAGTCGTGGTATTTTAAATCGGCAGTAATATAAATATCAGCTCCGGCTATTGTAGCTTTTTCAATTGCAAAACTTCCTGAGCCACCTAAAACTGCAACTTTTTTTATTTTTTGAGTGCTTAAAGCGGAATGCCTTATCGTTTTTAAATTAAATTTTTCTTTTAAAAGCTTAAAAAAATCAACTGCATCCATTTCATTTTCTAATTCGCCTGTCATTCCCATTCCAATATTTTGATGGATATTGTCTAAAGTAACTATTTCATAAGCGACTTCCTCGTAGGGGTGATTTTCGAAAAGAGATTTCAATATTTTGTTTTCCAAATGTTTATCAAAAATCACACTTATTAGAGTTTCAGGTTCTGAGTGTATTTCCCCCTTTTTTCCAATAACGGGATTTGAATTTTCATTACCCCGGTAGGTTCCTTCTCCTTTTATGTTAAAACTACAATTGTTGTAATTTCCAATATTTCCGGCTCCAGCCTCAAAAAGCTTATTTCTAACATCTACAGCATTTTGATGTGGAACATAAGTAGTTAATTTTTTAATATTTCCTTTTTGGGGAAGTAATACTTTGGTATTCTTTAAACCGATAATTTCGCACATTTTTGCCGATACACCTTTAAAAGAATTATCTAAAGCAGTATGCATGGCATAAATGGCAATATCATTTTTAATGGCTTTCATTACGATACGCTCTACATAAGTATTACCGTTAAATTTCTTAAGTCCTTTAAAAACAATTGGGTGGAAGCTAACAATCAAGTTGCATTTTTTTGTAATAGCTTCATCAATAGTTTTTTCCAGAGTGTCTAGGGTTATTAAAATTCCGGTTACTTTAGTACTGTAATCTCCAACCAATAAGCCCACATTGTCAAAATCTTCGGCATAGGGTAGAGGGGCGAGTTCTTCAATATAGTTTGTGATTTGTTTAATGGTCATAAAAAAGTAATATTTAATGGGTTGAAAGTAATAAAATTCTTCTCTTTATAAATACCAAAAGTAATTTTTCTGTTAATAATTTTAAGAATAGTTAGTCACTATATAATTTCACAACATTCTCTCCTGAAGATCTTTTATACCCCCGGTACATTCCGGCAGTATTAAAATCCCAGGCTACATTACCATCTTTGTCCAGTCCGATCATTCCTCCATCACCTCCAAGAGGTTCAATCTGATTAAAAATCACTTCATGAATAGATTCCTTAAGACTTAGACTCTTATAAGAAAACAGATCAGAAACTTCATGAGCAGCCAGGGTTCTGATAAAATATTCACCTGTCCCGGTTGAAGAAATACCACAAGATTTATTATTGGCATAAGTTCCTGCACCAATAATAGGCGAATCACCAATCCGGTTGTATTTTTTGTTAGTCATTCCTCCGGTCGAGGTGGCAGCAGCAATATTGCCATTTTTATCTAATGCAACCGCTCCAACGGTACCGTATTTGTGCTCATCGACAAAATCGGTTTTAAGATTCAAAGCCGATTTACTTAAAACTTTTTCACCGGCATTTTCCTTAACTTTTTGTAAACTGTTCCATCTTCTTTCCGTGTAGAAGTATTTTTCATCTTCAAACTGTAGATTATGTTCTTTTGCAAATGCTTCAGCTCCTTTTCCGGAGAGCATCACATGTTTTATACTATCCATTACTAACCTGGCAGCATTAATTGGGTTTCTGATATTAAAAACCCCAGCAACCGCTCCGGCATTTAAAGTTTTTCCGTCCATGATTGATGCATCCATTTCATTTTTACCATTACTATTAAATACCGCACCTTTTCCTGCATTAAACAGAGGTGAATCCTCCATAACATTTACTGCTTTCTGTGCTGCATCTAATGAAGTGCCTCCATTTTCTAAAACCTGGTAACCGGCATCTAAAGCTTCCTGTAATTTTTGTGTGATCTCTGCCTCTTTTTCAGGAGTTATATATTCTTTTTTGATAGTTCCGGCACCTCCGTGTATCACTATGGCGAAAGGAATTTCTTTATTTTGTGTTTCTTTGGGTTGTTCTTCTCTTTTAGAATTATCGTCTCTACATGCTAAAAGCAGGCTGGTACTTAAAAAGAGGATGATAAAATTTCGTAGTATTTGATTCATCGATTATGATTTTTATTATTTGAATTTTTTTAGAAATGAAGTTACAGCATCCCAGTAACCTTGATGGCCATTATTGCTGACCCAAAGTGCTTTTGATCCGTGTTTTCCTTCCGTTTCCGGTAAATAATATTGTTTATCTGAAGATATGGAATCATAAATATCTTGCCAATGTTCTTTTTCTTTTTTTGCCGATGTGATAAAAACAGGGCTTTTGATCTTTGAAGCATAGATTTTGATTTCCTTATTATCTACTTTAAAATATTCACCTGGTGAAAATGCCAAAATTCCATTTACATCATCAGGATATTTCCCTCCCATATAAAGAACCAGAGAAGATGAATAAGAACTTCCCCAAATGATAACTTTTTTAGGAGTAAAATTCTTTTTCACATACCGGAGTGCTGCTTCAACATCGGGAATTGCATCAATATATTCAGTAGCTTTTTTAAGTTTTACTGCTTCCAAATGCGTTTGATTTACAACATTGTTTACTTCATTACCTGATCTTTGGTCAATAGCTATACAGCTAAACCCAAGTTTGTTTAACTTAGGTGCGATCTCTTTATATTCTCCCCTGCTGAATCTTGCCTGGTGGTATAAAATTATGATTGGTGCATCCGGTTGAGGTAGTAAATAAAGATCGGCTGTGATCTTTACTCCGTCTTCTGCATTAAAATGAATAACACTTTTAGAATTTTTATTATTTTGGGAATAAATATTAGATACGATAAGTAAGCTAATGAATAAAGTAATTAGGCACTGTTTCATATTCTTAAATTTAATTATTGAGTCCTACTTTTAATCTATGTACTTTCTTGCTTTAATTCTATTGAATTAACTGGAAAGCTATTTCACTGAGCTTCACAAAGCAGCACAGAGTTAGGCTTATTTTTCCCTGTGAATCTCTGTGATACTCAGTGTATCTCTGTGTAACAGCTAGTTAAAATAACAATTATTTAAAAATTAGCGATAACTATGCGTTTAACTCAACTTAATTAATCTCTAAATTTAAGAATATATATTTAAAAAATAATAGGAGATATTTGAAAAAGCCTTTCGACTTTTCCCAATTTAGGGTTAACGCATCTTTTAAAATATTTAGTAGCAATAAATAGGTTCTTATATAATATCTGACTCTTCCGGGTTTTCAACTCCGGAAGGTCAAAAACTTTTAGAGTCTGAAAGATCTGAAAGAGTTAATGAAATAAAACTGTTTAAATAATAGTTATTTAGCTAATTACAAGTTGAATTTAACTAGGTGAGTTAATATTTTTTTAGATGTGTATGACTTGTTACCCCAATTTAGTTATTTGAAAAAGTCTTTCGACTTTTCCCAATGCTTCGCTATTTGAAAAAGCCTTTCGACTTTTCCCAATGGACATCCATTTCATCGAGGGACATCTCGGTAAGGGCTTTCCCTTCTTTCGCTGCCTCTTTTTCCAGGAACCGGAAGCGGGAGATAAATTTCTTATTTGTTTTTTCTAAGGCGCTTTCGGGGTCGACTTTAATAAA